>JBGPOC010000001.1:0-28423 GCA_041487825.1 Candidatus Dormibacteraceae bacterium
AGCGAAGAGGACCGCAAGAGCATCATCTGGGGCCGCCACGTCACCGGGCACCCGATCGAGTACGACTACCACGACGGCACCGGTTTCGTCGGCACGGATCTGAACATGGGGCCGCCGCCCTACCCGCTCGAGTACATCCTGCGCGACGCCGTCGGCCCGGAAGGCCAGTTCCACGGGAACGTCGGCCACGAGACCTCGGTCATCGTCGACTACCCGTTCATCACGGGTCGCTCGACGGCGGACTCGGTCCTCACCGGCAAGATGCTGGTCGAGGTCCTGGAGGAGGGACGCCTGTACTACGGATGGCGGGGGCCTGACCGCGTCGGGACGCCGCAGGTGCCCAAGGCCACCAAGGCCAACGGGCGCAAGGTACCGGTCGCCGCCGGCTCATAAGGCACCCGATGGTCGTCCAGGATCAGAATGCCGCCGCTGCCGGAGCGGTGGCGCCCCGGCCGGGCCGTTACGCGCTCTTCGAGCAGCTGCGCGCCGACGGCTTCAAATTCATGTTCGGCAACCCGGGGACGGTCGAGCAGGGCTT
The DNA here is from genome assembly GCA_041487825.1 of Candidatus Dormibacteraceae bacterium. Classification (GTDB taxonomy): domain Bacteria; phylum Chloroflexota; class Dormibacteria; order Dormibacterales; family Dormibacteraceae; genus Palsa-872. Next base: position 539 of record JBGPOC010000001.1, read on the forward strand.
CCTGGACACCATCGGTGAGTTTCCCGACATCTCGTACATCCTGGCGCTGCAGGAGACGATCGCCGTCGGGATGGCCGACGGCTACGCCCGCGCGGCGGGCCGGCCGGCCATCGTCCAACTGCACAGCGGAGTCGGGCTCGGCAACGGGGTCGGCATGCTGTACCAGGCCAAACGCGGGCACGCGCCGCTGATCGTTTTCGCGGGGGAATCGGGCGTCGTGTACGACGCTATGGACGCCCAGATGGCGTCCGACCTCGTCGCGATTGCCCGCCCGGTGACCAAGTGGGCCACGCGCGTCGTTCACCCGTCATCGCTGCTGCGGGTCATCCGCCGAGCCATCAAGATCGCCAGCACGCCGCCGATGGGGCCGGTCTTCGTCGCTTTGCCGATGGACGTGCTCGATGACGTCACCACCGAGGCGGCCGTCCCGACCTCCATCCCGGTGACGCAGGTGGCGCCCGCCGCGGCCGAGATCGAGCAGGCGGCCCGCCTGCTGGCCCATGCGAAACGCCCCCTGGTCATCTTCGGCGACGGGGTCGCCTTCTCCGGCGGCCAGCGAGAGCTGGTGGCGGTGGCGGAGGCGCTTGGCGCCGACGTCTGGGGGGCCGACTGCTCGGAGATCAGCATGCCGAGCTCCCACCCCCAGTACCGCGGCCAGCTCGGCCACATGTTCGGGAGTCACAGCGGGCCGATCGTCGGCGCGGCCGACGCGATTCTCGTGGTCGGAACGTATCTCCTGCCCGAGGTCTTTCCGAACCTCGAGAGCATCTTCGCCCGTGACGCATCCGTGGTCCACGTCGACCTGGACGCCTACGAGATAGCCAAGAACTTCCCCGTCGATCTCGGCCTGGTCGCCGACCCGGCAGCCACCTTGCGAGCGCTGCTGCCGGCCCTGAAGTCGGCGATGAGCCCGGACGACATCGCCGGTGCAGCCTCGCGCCGAACCGCCGCAGGCGCGCGTCGAGACGACGAGGACAAACAGGCAGAGGCGGCCGACGCGGCGGCCTGGGACCAGACGCCGATGCGCCCGGCCCGCTTCATGAGCGAGCTCGCGAAGCGGCTCGGCCCGAAGAGCGTGATCTTCGACGAGGCGCTGACCAGCTCGCCCGACCTGACGCGGTACCTGTCCCCGGACCAGCCCGGCGGTTACTACCAGACAAGAGGCGGCTCGCTTGGCGTAGGCATCCCGGGCGCGATCGGCGCCAAGCTCGCACATCCGGAGCGGACCGTCATCGGCTTCACGGGAGACGGCGGGAGCATGTACACGATCCAGGCGTTGTGGACAGCCGCCCACCACGGGATCGGCGCCAAGTTCGTCATCTGCAACAACGGCAGCTACAAGCTGCTGAAGCTGAACATCCAGCAGTACTGGCGGGAGCGCGGCATGCCCGAGCACGACTTCCCGGCGTCCTTCGACCTACTGAAGCCGGAGATCAGGTTCGACCTGATGGCGCAGTCGATGGGAGTCGGGTCGGTGCGGGTCGAGCGCCCAGACCAGATCGGGCCCGCGCTGGACGCAGCGCTGGCGGACGACAAACCGTTTCTCATCGATCTCGTCCTGACGGACGAGGTTGCCGGGCACGGACACGTGCGTTGCGGTCAGTAAGTCAGAAGCGAATAGGGAGGGACGGTTGAGCGATTTTCAAGGCAAAGTAGCGCTGGTCACAGGTGGTGGCTCGGGTATCGGGCTGGCGACAGCGGTGATGCTAGGCAAGCGTGGTGCGCGAGTCCTGGTCACCGAGCGCAACCAGGAGCATGGCGACTCGGCGGTCAGGACCATAGAGGAGGCGGGCGGCAACGCCAAGTTCTTCCGTGCCGACCTCACCAAGAAGGAAGACATCGACGCGCTGTTCGAGCACATCGGTGAGAGCTATGGGCGCCTCGATTGCGCCTTCAACAACGCCGGCATCGCGGGCGAGCTGCAAGCGACCGCCGACGTCACCGAAGACGACTGGGACATCGCGATGAACATCAACCTGAAGAGCGTCTGGCGCTGCATGCGCCACGAGATCAAGATCATGCTGGCCGAAGGCAAGGGCTCGATCGTGAACACCGCCTCGGCCGCCGGTCTCGTCGCCCTTCCTGGGGCGGCCGCCTACGTCGTCGCCAAGCACGGGGTCGTCGGGCTGACCAAGAACGCGGCCATCGAGTACGTCAAGCAGGGCATTCGCGTCAACGCGGTCTGCCCCTCGTTCGTGGGCACGCCCCTGACGGGCGCGGTCAACGCCAAGTACCCGGACTTCGTCGCGCACGCGTTCCAGCTGCAGCCGATCGGCCGCGTGGGCACGCCGGACGAGATTGCCGAGACCGTTTGCTTTCTGCTCTCGGACGCCTCGTCGTTCACGACCGGGGCGATGATCTCCGCCGACGGCGGATACGTGGCGCAGTGATGAAGACAAATTCGAAGACGAGTTCCACAGAGATGGGAGGTTGCTGATGCCGACGATCACCCGAGTGACCGGTGAGTTCCCGGTCTACCCAGACCACGTGCATGCCTACATCATCGAGTTCGAGAAGTCGGTGGTCATCGTCGACGGGATGTTCGCGCTCTCGAACGCGAAGGGCCTCCGCAAGCATGCCGAGACGACCGGCAAGAAGATCGAAGCCGTGGTGATCACGCATGGCCATCCCGACCACTGGCTTGGGCTGGCGGCGTTCCCGGACATCCCCAAGCACGCCACCCAGGCGTGCATCGACTTCATGCACCGCGAAGACGACGCCAAGCACGAGGTCGCCAAGGCCATGCTCGGCGCCGACTTCCCGGAGCCGCGCGTATACCCCGACGTGGTCATCAAGGACGGGCACACGCTGAACATCGAGGGCCATTCGCTGAGGTTCATCGACCTCGGTCCAGGCGAGTCGGACGCGGATGGGTGCTGGGTCATCGACATCGACGGCCAGACGAACGCGTTCGTCGGCGACTCGATCATGAACCGCACTCACGGCTTCTTCGGCGACGGCCACGTGTACGAGTGGCTGAAGCTGCTCGACCGGCTGGAGCTGGAGCTGCCCGACGCGAAGTACCACATAGGCCACGGCATCACTCCGGCGGACAAGGCGTCGATCGAATGGATGAAGGGCTACATCAAGCACTTCATGAAGACGCTGAAGGCGATCGGGCCGAACGTGCCCAACGACGACGCGCTGCGTAGTCGATTGGTCGCCTGGCAGCAGGAGTACCTGCCCGGCAACGAGTTCCTGTTCCTGACCACGTTCGAGCTGGAGCGCGGGGTCAACCGGATTCGCGCCGCGATGGCGGCCCAGCCGGCCGGAACCACGGCCTGAGCCGCAACCAACAATCCCAAGGAGAGTCGAAACCATGACCGAGACCATCCAGGCGCTCACCGACCAGGAGGTCGAGAAGCTTGCGCGCGACTGGTATCACGCGCTCGACGTTCACGTGCCCATCGAGCAGCTGTGGCCGATGCTGGCCACCGAAGGATTGAGTTTTGTCTTTCCCGAGGGCGAGCGGAACGGCGTCGAGGGGTTCAGTGTCTGGTACGAGGCCGTCACGCACCGCTTCTTCGACGAGGTGCACACGGTCAAGCAGGTGAAGTCGAAGCCAAGCGGAAACGGCGCAGACGTCTCGGTGGTCGTCAACTGGCAGGCGAAGATCTGGGACGCGCCCGAGGCCAAGAGCAAGTGGCTGGGATTCGACGCCTACCAGACCTGGGTCGTCACCCGGGGACCGGCGGGAACTCCCGTGATCCAGAAGTACGTCGTCGACTCGCTCAAGCCGATGGAGGGCTCAGCCTCCCTGTGAGCACGAAGATCCGGACCACGCGCGAGGTCGTCGACGAGTATTACCAGGCTGTAAACACCGGCAACTGGGATGCCTGGCTTGCGCTCTTCAACGAGACCGTGAAGATGGACGAGCAGCTCGCGGGCCACGTCGTCGGCGCGGCGATCCTGCGCGGAGCGGTCGGCGGCCTCAAGAAGGGCTACTCCAAGTTCCTGATGCACCCGCAGAAGATCGTCGTCGACGGCGAGTCGGCGGCGGTGATCTGGCACTGCGAGGCCGCCAACGCGGCCGGCGTGCCGATCGACGCGATCGGCGCCAACTACTTCGAGGTGGTGGGCGGTTACATCACCTACGTCCGCACGATCCACGACACGGTGCCCTTCAAGCCGTTCACCGATCAGAAGCTGTAGTCAGATGGGAAACAACCTGAAGGGCCGCAAGATCGCGATCCTGATCGAGAGCGACTACTACGAGCCCGAGATCCATTACTACCAGCACCGGTTCGCTGAGGAGGGTGCTGAGGTTCACTTCATGAGCCGCCTCTGGGGCAACCCCAAGTTGACCTTCCTCGGCCACGAGGCGCGCATGCCTTTCGAGTGCACCGAGAGCTTCGAGGGCATCGACGACGCCGAGCTGGCGACCTACGCCGCGGTGATCGTCCCCTCGGGCATGGTCTCCGACCGCCTCCGTTATACGGAGGACGTCACGAAGCTGCCGCCGGCCACCGAGTTCCTGCGTCGCGCCTTTGCCAACCCGAAGGTGCTCAAGGGCATCATCTGCCACGGCATGTGGCTGGTCGCCCCGACTCCTGAGCTCGTGCGCGGCCGCCGCGTCGTCGTGCACAACAACCTCCACGGGGACGCCGTGAACATGGGGGCCGTCTACGTGAACGAAGACGTTGTCGTCGACGGTGACCTGGTCACCGCCCGCACCGGCGCACACTGCCACCTCCTGGCCGGCAAAATGATCGAGCTGCTGGCCCAGCGCGCTCCCGTGGGGGCCGTCTGAGTGGCGGCGACAACCTTCTCGCACATCGCCATCACCTGCGCGGACCCGCTGGCCATGGAGCGCTGGTACACGCGGCACTTCGGCTTTCGTCGTGCTCGTGTCTACGCGCCAGGGGCCGGCCAGGTCGTGATGATCAAGCGTGGCGACCTGTACCTGGAGCTCTTCCCCAAATCGAAGGAGGCGCCGGCGCCTCCGGCCGGCGCCGACGGTGCGGGTTACCCGGGCTGGCGGCACCTCGCGTTCCTGGTCGACGACCTCGACGCCAAGCTGGCCGAGATGGGCGACGACGCCCACATCAACCTCGGCCCGCTCGACATGGGCGCGTTCATCCCGGGCATGAGCTCCGTCTGGCTGGCCGATCCGGAGGGCAACGTCGTCGAGCTCAACCACGGCTACGTCGACGAAGCCGAACCACCGGCGTTGGACGCATGAGCGCGGTCGACCCGGGCGTCCGACCCCCCTCTACCGGCAAACCGGCCGATCCCCTCGGCCCGACGATGCACCTGGTCGAGAACGGCCGCACGCACCCGCTCGGCGCCAGCCTCGACGCCCAGGGCGTGAACTTCTCTGTGTGGAGCGAGTTCGCCACCGGGGTCGAGCTTCTCCTGTTCCAGCACCACGACGACCTGGACCCGTACCAGGTCATCAAGCTGAACCCGAAGTTCAACAAGACCTTCCAGTTCTGGCACTGCTACGTCCGGGGCGTCAAGGCGGGAACCTTCTACGCCTTCCGGGTGGATGGCCCCTGGGACCTGGTGGCCGGCCAGCGCTTCAACCGCAACAAGGTCCTAATCGACCCGTACGCGCGTGCCACCAACAGCTACCTGTGGAATCGTGGGGACGCGTGCGGTCCCGCGGACAACGTGCACACGTCGCAGCGCTGTGTCGTCGTCGACGAGAGCTACGACTGGGAGGGCGACCAGCCCCTGAACAGGCGCATGAGCGAAACGATCATCTACGAGATGCACGTGGGCGGCTTCACCAAGTCGCCGACCTCAGGCGTCGCTTATCCAGGGACCTTCGCCGGCGTGATCGAGAAGATCCCCTATCTGAAGGAGCTGGGCATCACCGCCGTCGAGGTGCTCCCGGTGTTCGACTTCGACCCGCACGAGATCGACAAGCCGAACCCCGCGGGCGGCACCAACCTGAGCAACTACTGGGGATACAGCACAGTCAGCTTCTTCGCGCCTCATTCCCGCTATTGCGTCTCACCGAGCTCAGGTACCCACCAGCGCGAGTTCCGCAACATGGTCAAGGCCCTTCACGAGGCGGGCATCGAAGTGATCCTCGACGTGGTTTTCAACCACACGAGCGAGGGCAACCACGAGGGCCCGATGATCAACTTCAAGGGTTTCGGGAACAGCACCTACTACTACCTCTGGCCGCCCGACCACCAGTTCTACATGGACTACTCGGGGTGCGGCAACACGCTCAACTGCAACCACCCGATCACCGAGAAGATGATCATCGAGTGCCTCGAGTACTGGCACGAGGAGATGCACGTCGACGGCTTCCGCTTCGACGAAGGCTCGATCCTGTCCCGCGGGCCGGACGGCGCGCCGATGTCCTACCCGCCGGTTCTCTGGCACATCGAGCTGTCGGAGAAGCTGGCCGACTGCAAGATCATCGCGGAGGCCTGGGACGCGGCAGGCCTGTACCAGATCGGCTACTTCCCAGGTTTTCGCTGGGCCGAGTGGAACGGGATGTACCGGGATGGGGTGCGCCGCTTCGTGCGCGGGGACCGCGGGATCGTCGGCCTCATCGCGTCCCGCATCGCCGGCAGCGCTGACATCTACGAGCACAGCGGCCGCTTGGCCGTCAACAGCATCAACTTCATCACCTGCCACGACGGGTTCACCCTCAACGACGTGGTCAGCTACAACCACAAGCACAACGATGCCAACGGCGAAGGCAATCGCGATGGCAACGACCAGAACGACAGCTGGAACTGCGGCATCGAAGGCGAAACCGACGACCCGGAGGTCGAGGCGCTTCGACGCCGCCAGATCAAGAACTTCGCCGCGATCCTGCTGCTCTCGCAGGGCGTGCCGATGATCACGTCCGGAGACGAGGTGAGGCGAACGCAGCACGGCAACAACAACGCCTACTGTCAGGACAGCGAGCTCAGCTGGTTTGACTGGACGCTGGTGGAGAAGAACCAGGACCTGTTCCGCTTCTTCAAGCAGATGGTCAAGCTCAGGCGCCAGACCGGCGCCCTGCACCGCGTGCGATTCCTGCGCGGCGAGGTCAACGAGCGCGGGCTCCACGACATCGAATGGCACGGCTGCAGCCTCAGGTCGCCCGGGTTCGGCGACCCCTCGTCGGGGGTGCTCGCATTCACGATCGGCAACATGGTCGGCCCGGGCCCGGACCTCCACGTCGTGCTCAACATGGAAGACCAGGAGCTCGATTTCGAAACTCCGCCGATGACTGGTCGCAGCTGGTATCGACTGGTCGACACGTCGCAACCGAGCCCCGCCGACTTCTGCGACCCCGGAGACGAGGTTGCGGTCGCCGGCAACAGCATCAAGGCGGCCCCGCGCAGCGTGGTCGTGCTGATCTCAAAGTGAAGAGGAAGAAGATGGATCAACAACTGACCTGGACGTTCTCGGACACCATCGCCGGCTACGTGACCACCGCTGACGTGCCGAACAAGAAGTTCGGGCTCAAGACGACCGACGGACGCGAATTCGAAGTCCATCTGACGCCCGCCACCTATGCGGAGGTGACGCGCAACCTCGGGGAGCCTTTCCAGGATCCGGGCTCCCCTCTCGAGACGCTGCTCACTCCCGACCGGTACCTGTTCGCCTACGGCATCTTCTACCCGGAGCAGGGGGAGCTGCGGTTCGAGGCCAAGCGGCTGATCCTCACTGGCCGCGGCGAGCACGAATTCCGGGCCGAGGCCGCCGCCTGGTGGGTCGACCAGGTCCGGCAGCTCGCCGAGTTCTATTACAACGCCCAGTTCGCCAACGGAATCGTCGACTATCGCAACTACCGCACTCACCTGACCCTCGAGGGAAAGCAGATCGAGTCGACCAGGCAGGAGACGGACACGATCTCGCGCATGGTCTATGGATTCGCCACCGCCTACCTTCTCACCGGCGAGGACAAGTACCTTGAAGCAGCCGAGAAAGGCACCGAGTACCTGCGGGACCACATGCGCGCGGTCGACGAGAACGAGGGAATCGTCTACTGGTACCACGCCATGGACGTGCGGGGCGGGCGCGAGAGGAAGATCCTGGCCTCGCAGTTCGGCGACGACTACGACGCGATTCCGGCCTACGAGCAGATATATGCCCTGGCGGGCCCGATCCAGACTTACCGGGTCACCGGGGATCCGCGCATCCTGCGCGACGCCGAGATGACTGTGGAGCTCTTCGATCGGTTCTTCAAGGACAAGGAGAAGGGCGGCTACTTCTCGCACATCGACCCGGTCGACTTCGACCCGCGCGCCGAATCCCTCGGCATGGACCGAGCCCGCAAGAACTGGAACTCTGTGGGCGACCACGCGCCTGCGTACCTGATCAACCTCTACCTTGCGACGGGTGAGGAGAAGTACGCCGACTTCCTCGCCTACACCGCGGACACCATCGAGGAGCGGTTCCGGGATTACAAGCACAGCCCGTTCGTGCAGGAGAAGTTCTTCGAAGACTGGAGCCATGACTCCAAGTGGGGTTGGCAGCAGGATCGCGGCGTGGTCGGCCACAACCTAAAGATCGCCTGGAACCTCCTGCGCATCCATCACCTGCGCCCTCACGACAAGTACGTCGCATTCGCGCGCGAGATCGCCCGCATCATGCCAACCATTGGCATGGATCGCCAGCGCAGCGGCTGGTACGACGTGATGGAGCGTCGCAAGGAAGAGGGTCAAGAGTGGCATCGCTACGTCTGGCACGATCGCAAAGCGTGGTGGCAGCAAGAGCAGGCCATCCTTGCCTACCTGATCATGCATGGGTCTCTCAAGGACCCCGAGTACCTGCGCCTGGCTCGTGAATCGGTCGCTTTCTACAACGCGTTCTTCCCAGACCACGACAACGGCGGCGTTTACTTCAACGTCCTCGCCACCGGGGTTCCGTACCTGGAGGGCACCGAGCGGCTGAAGGGCAGCCACTCGATGTCCGGCTACCACTCCTTTGAGCTCTGCTACCTGGCGGCGATCTACACCAACCTGCTGATCACGCACCAGCCGATGGACTTCTACTTCAAGCCACAGCCGGGCGCTTTCAAGGACAACGTGCTTCGCGTCGCCCCAGACCTGCTCCCGCCGGGCAGCATCAGGATCGAGAGCGTCACCATCAACGGCGCCAACTGGACCGAGTTCGACGCGGATGCGCTTACCGTCAACCTCCCGACGCTCGGGACCGAGGACCATCCGCTCGAGAAGCGGCCGGGCTGGGCCGGCAATCCCCAGCTGGCTTCGATCGCGACCCGAGAGCTGAAGATCAAGGTCAGGATCGTGCCTTCAGCGCTACTCTTCGACGCTTTCCTCAACATCGTTGACGGCACCGCGGAGCTCACCCTCGTCGGGGAGCTCAGCGACGCGGCCGAGCCCGCTTTCCGTGCTGAGCTCGACCGGCTCATCCCGGCCCGCCCGAAGCGGGTGGTGATCCGCGTGGAGAACCTGCGCACGATGTCCAACCGGTCTGCGCGCGCGCTCGACTTCGTGAGCGGCAAGCTCGCGCTGGACGACGACATCTACGTGGTGGGCGCCAACGACGCGGTGAAGCGAACCCTCCAGGACGTTGGCATCTGGGAGGAGTTCAGGGCCATGGACACCTACGATTTAGCGGCCTTGACCGCGAAGTCGGAGGCCTAGCGACAGTATTGGTGGATTGACCCGGCGGCTTGGGGGCCCCGACACCCTCCAGGCCGGCCGGGTCGCCTGGCCGTCTACAGCTCCTTGGTTTCTACGGCCTCGACGATGCGTGCCTGGGGGTTTCTCATCACTCGCTGGCCGTCTCCGGTGCTCCAGACCCGGCGCATGGTGGCAAGGAGCCCCTCCGCCTCGTCCAAAGTGTCGAACTCGAGGTCGATCATGACGTAGTTGGGATCCTCAACCGACCGCAAGACTCGGTAGCGGCGAACACCTGAACCTTTGCGGTCGGCAGGATCGCTGTCAAAAGCTTGCTTCCAGCTGTCGAAGTCCGGAACGGCATGTTCAATCCGCAGGATTGGCATCTAGCTCCTAAGTTTGCGCCATCTGCCCTGCCTTGACCGGGGCGCCGCCCGGACGCCGGTCTGAAACGTAACCCTCCATTCCCATGGCCTGGGGACCGTGCCTCAGCATGGCGACTTCTCGCGGTGCCTCGGTTACACCATGAGCATGGGGCGGAATGCTCTTCAAGCCGACCTGCCCGCTTCCAGGACCCTGGTTGAGATCCCGGGCGCGGCCCTCGAGACGGACGTCCGGGTGGCGCCGCCGAGGTTCTCGGTGCTCCCGACGGGCCCAGTCGATGAGCTTGGCCGTACCCGCAAGAACGTTCGGTTTGGCCGGATCGCCGGCTGGCTCGGGTCTCGCAGGGCATCTACCCTGCTCGCGTTCCTGGCCATCTTCACCATGGGGCCCCTCATCCTGCTCTCCGCCCTGAGCGTCAACTCGACCTATTCGACGCTCACCCAGGCTGCCAAGGTGAGGCTCGCCGACGCGAGCGCTCTGGTCTCCGTCTACGTCAACGCCACCATGTCTGCCCGCGCAGACCTGGAAGACTCCTACGCCGCCCGGCGTTCGCTGATCGCTGCACTGAAGGACGGCAACCACGTCAACTACGACAAGCCTGTCATCCTCGATGCCCTCTCCGGAATCCGGGCCATCCAATCGGACACCCGGTTCGCCGGCATCGTCGACGCCGCAGGCACGTATTGGGGCGACCAGGACCCGGTGGGGCCGGCAAGCGCGCTCGGACAGAACTTCAGCGCTAAGGATTGGTACCAGGGCACCGCCAGAACGGGTGTGGCTTACGTTTCGGCTGCGTATGTGTCAGCCGACCAGGGCGCTCCTCTCGTAGTCGCGATCGCCGATCCCGTGAAGGCGGATGGGCGCTATGCGCCGGCCGGCCAGGTCGTCGGGATCCTCGTCGTCGGCTACGAGCTCAACACCACGCAGCGGCTGTTCTCCGATTTCGCCCGTGATCGCGGCGTGTTGGTAGAGGTGACAGATCAGAAAGGGACAGTTGTGGCGGGCGGCGGGGCCGTTCCCACGCGGCTCGTGCAGGACACGAGCGCAGGCGTGGCCGGCGCGCTCAAAGGCAAGAGCTCTATTGCTTCCGTGAGCAGCAACGGCCAGGATGCTTTCGCGGCATATTCGCCCGTCGCCGACATCGGCTGGACCGTCGTGACGAGCGTGCTTGCTTCCGTCGCTCTCGCCGATGCCAACCGCCTGCGAGCGTACGTGGTCGGCATCACGATTGTCCTTCTGGCGCTCTTGGCCGCAGCCAAGCTCACCGTGTACCTGGTCTTCCGCGACCGGCAGGCGATCAACATGGCCCTGACCGGAGCGAACAGTGGCCTGTACCAGAAGGTGGTGGCCCGGACCGCGGAGCTCGAGGCGAGCAATCGCGAGCTCGAGGCCTTTAGCTACAGCGTCTCTCACGATCTCCGGAGCCCGCTGCGGGCCATCGACGGGTTCTCTCGCCTGATGCTCGAAGAGGAGCGCGCGGGGCTCTCGTCAGAAGCAGCCAGGAGGCTCGGTCTCATTCGTGCCGGCGCCCAGCAGATGGGAAGCCTGATCGACGATCTGCTCAGCTTCTCGCGGCTCGGCCGCGTGGAGCTGAAGAAGCGGCGTGTCTACACCACCGACCTCGTCAACGAGGTGATGGGCGAAATCAAGCTGGAGAGTCCCGAGCGGCACATCGATTTCGTGGTTGGGGATCTACCCCCTTGTCACGCTGACCCCGTCCTGCTGAAGCAGGTGTTCAGGAACCTTCTGGGTAACGCCGCGAAGTTCACTCTCCCGCGCCCCGCCGGGCGCATCGAGGTTGGTGGCATCGCAAGCACGAATGAATCGAAGGGAATGGTCACCTACTTCGTCAAGGACAACGGCGTCGGCTTTGACATGCGCTATAGCGACAAGCTCTTCGGGGTGTTTCAGCGCCTGCACCGGATGGAGGACTTCCCCGGCACGGGTGTCGGGCTCGCCCTGGTCAGACGAATCGTCGAACGTCATGGCGGAAAGGTCTGGGCCGAAAGCGTAGTGGATGCGGGAGCGACCTTCTATCTAACTCTGGAGGACGGAAATGCAAGAACCTGAAGCGGTCGAAATCCTGCTGGTCGAGGACAACCCGAATGACGTCGAGCTCACGCTCCACGCCCTGAGGGCGAGCCGCCTGGCCAATGACATCAAGGTCGTGCGCGATGGGGCAGAGGCGCTCGACTTCATCATGTGCCGAGGGCCTCACGCCGACCGCGACATCAACAGCGGCCCCAAAGTGATCCTGCTCGACCTGAAGCTGCCCAAGATCGACGGGATCGAAGTCCTGCGCCAGACCAAGGGTGATCCGCGGACGAAGATGATCCCGATCGTGGTCCTGACCTCATCGGCGCAGGACCGAGACATCGTCGAAAGCTACGAGCTCGGCGTCAACAGCTACATCACGAAGCCGGTCGACTTCCAGCAGTTCACGGAGGCGGTGCACAACCTGGGCCTCTACTGGCTCGTCTACAACCAGCCACCGCACAAGGTCTGAAGTTGCAGGCTCCCCTTCGCGTCCTGATAGTCGAAGACGTCCCCACCGACGCTGAGCTCATGTGCGCCCAGCTCCGGCGGAGCGGACATACCGTCGACTGGACGCGCGTCGACACGGAGTCGGCGTTTCGATCCGCCTTGAATGAGCGGTTCGACGTGGTGCTGAGCGACTGCAGCCTGCCCAGCTTCAGCGCATCCCTCGCTCTCCAGATCGTCCGTGAATCCGGCCTGGACGTGCCCTTCATCGTGGTTTCCGGCACAGTCGGCGAAGAGACCGCGGCTGGGCTCATGCGTGAGGGCGCGGCGGACTACGTCCTGAAGGACAGGCCCAGCCGGCTCGGCATGGCCGTCTCCAGGGCGATGGCCGAGGCGGAGGTGCGGCGCGACCGTGAGCGCGCCCTCGACGGACTCCGACGCTCGGAGGCCCGTTTCCGCGCCCTGTTCGAATCCAACGTGATCGGGATCATCGTGGCCGACCGCGCCGGGCGGATCGTGGAGGCGAACAGCTACTTCCTCTCGATGGTCGGTCGCCCCCTCCGGGACCTACCCATGGATTGGGCGGCGATGACCCCCGATGAGTTCAAGTCGAAGGACCGCGAGGCCCTGAACGAGCTGGAGCTCCACGGCCGGGCCACACCGTGGGCGAGTGAATTCCTGGACGGGGACTCGAACCGGGTGCCGATCCTGATGGGAGGCGCAAAGCTCCCTGATGACACCATGGTTTGTTTCGTCGTCGACATGACCGAGATGAAGGCGGTCCAGGCCAATCTCGAGCAGGCGAAATCACAGCTCGAGGACGCGATCAATCAACTCAAGCAGACCCAGGACACGGTCATCGCCGAGGAGCGCCTGCACGCCCTCGGGCAGATGGCCGCGGGCATCGCTCACGACTTCAACAACTACCTCAGCCCGATCATCGGGCTCAGCGAGCTCATCCTCACACGGCCGCGTCTGATCGATGAGCACGAAAAGGTCCTCAAGTTCCTGCGCGCGATCCACCAGGCGGGCCTGGACGCCGCCCTGGTGGTGCGACGTCTGCGCGAGTACTACCGCACCGCGGATGTCGACGACCAGGTGGAGGTGATCGATCTCAAGCAGGTGGTCGAGCAGACCATCGAGCTGACCCAGTCCAGGTGGGGCGACCAGTCGCAGTCCACGGATGCGAGATACCGCATCACGACCAACCTGCAGAGCGCCGGCGTGTCGGGTCGCGCCTCGGAGCTTCGCCAGATGCTGGTGAACCTGATCTTCAATGCCCTTGACGCGATGCCGAACGGAGGGGAGCTCTCCCTGACGATCGAGTCCGACGCCGAGCGGCCCGCAATCGTCCACCTCGAGGTGAACGACACCGGCGTCGGAATGACTCCCGAGGTTCGGAAGCGCTGCCTCGAGCCCTTCTTCACCACCAAGGGGGCATCCGGCACCGGGCTGGGGTTGGCGACCGCGTACGGGATAGTCAAGCGCCATCACGGCGACATCCAGATCGAGAGCGAGGTTGAGCAGGGCACCCGCGTCGTCATCACGCTCCCCATGGTCCCGATGGACAGCCTGGTGTCCACACCGAAGCAGAAGAGCCGGACGCCGGCCATGCACATCCTTGTGGTCGACGACGAAGAGATGGTCCGCAACGTGCTTGCCGAGTACCTGCGGGTGGACGGGCACGATGTGGACCTGGCGGAAGGCCCCACGGTCGGGCTCCGCATGATCAACGATGGACAGTACGACCTGATCATCACCGATCGGGCCATGCCCGAGATGAGCGGCGACCAGCTCGCGCTCAAGGCCAAGCAGATGGCGCCGCATGTTCCGATCCTCATGCTGACCGGATTCGGCGACTTCATGATCGCGAAGGGAGAGCATCCAACCGGCGTGGACGCGGTGATAGGCAAGCCGATCACCATCGACGCCTTGCGCGAAGCGATCGAGGACGTCACGGTGGCGCGAGTCCCGGTTTCCTGACGTGAGGGGCCGCGCGGCATCCCTGGTGCTCGCGCGGCCGACCATGTTGGTGGTTACTGCTTGGGAGCCGCCGGCTGCTTGAAGGCCTTCTCGATCTCGTCTCCGACCTCGTGGAAGGTCTCCGCCAGCGCCGAGCCGAATGATCGTGCCGCCCGCTTTGTGCTCGCGCGCACCTCGGGGTCACGAGTCGCGGTGTCGAGCGAGCCGAAGAACGCTTCGGCCGACTGCCCGAGCTGGCGCAGCGAGCGGTTTATCTCGGCCGCCTGCTTTTCGTCCGTGCTGTCCCTGTAGTTCCGGCGCACCTCGGCGGCCAGCGTCTTCATGTCCGCCTGGAAGCGATCCCAAGCCTCAGTCCTGTGGGTGTCTGTCATTTTTCTGAACCTCCTCCACATGAGGTTAGCTGGGCTTTGTCCGAGCCGCCGGGGCGGGATGGCCCGCCTTCCGGGGGCCAATCGCCTCCAGCGGGATCCAGCGCAGCGAGGCATTGTATTCATCGATGAGGGCAGCTCTTCTGAACCGGAGGCGATGAATGGGTGACCAGGGCGTCCAGACGAAAACTCGCACCCGCTATCGCAATCGAGGCTGCGGTTGCGGCTGTGGCGGGTTCCTCTTCGTGCTCACAGTTGGCATCCTGTTGAGCCTGTTCAACACCGGAATCGGCATCGGGGTGTCGGTGCGAATTCCTGGCACCACCAGCAATCTGACCGTCGCCGGCTCGGTGGGCGCGAAGGACAAAGCCCTCCGAGCTCTGCCGGATTACACCGAAGGCAGGCTGGGCGGAAACCAGAACTTCATCAACAACTCGACGACCATGACCATAGGACCGGCCGAAGGCGCGGCGATGGTGATCCTGGGACGGCAGGCCGGAGCGCCCGCGGTCGACCTGCACCTCGATTTGAGATAGGCCAAAGGGGCAGCGGATCTGGGGTCTAAAGCCTCAGGTCCCGGGCCCCGGGGCGGTCCAGCCTTCAAGACGGAGGTGGACCAACCGATGTCTTACTTGAAAACCCGGATCGGACTCGTGGCGCTCGAAGCGATCCTGGCCCTCACGGCAATCGTCAGCGCGTTCACCGTCATCCCCAACCTGCCGCCCGATTGGATCAAGGGCTCTGTATTCTCCGACTACACGATCCCCGCGCTCGCGCTTGGCGTCCTCGTCGGCGGCAGCGCAGCCTTCGCCGCGCTGGCAGTGGTCTTCAAGCCCACGTTGGGAGCGGCGGCGTCGGTCGTGGCCGGCCTGATGATCATCGGTTTCGAGCTCGTCGAGATCGTCGTCGTCGGATTCACGCTCGTGACCTACGGCCCCGGTGTGCCGCAGGCATGGCTGCAGATCGTGTTCATCGCGCTTGGCGCTGCGATCTCGATCCTGGGCACCCGCCTGTGGTTGGCCCACGGCGGCCGCATCCCGCCGTTCCGCGCAGGCCAGTCGTCACAAGCGGCGCGCCGTACGACCGTCGCAGGCCGGGGCCTGTAACACCACATGCCTGCTCGCCCTCTCAGCACGCTCATGGACACGGCCGGGCTTGCGACCCCGATGACAGGCGAGGTCGCCCTGATCACGGGCGCCGGGCGCGGCATCGGTCGAGAGGCGGCGCTGGCTCTCGCCAGGCTCGGGGCGTCGGTGGTCATAGCCGAGATCAGCGACGCCGGCGCCTAGACCGAGGCCACCATCAAGGAGGCCGGGGGCTTGGCGCTTCACGTGAAGGTCGACATTTCAGATCCCGAGTCTGTGGCGTCGCTCCACGAAAGGGCGATTCGCACCTTCGGACACGTTGACGTCGTGGTCAACAATGCCTGTGTCTTCTACACCAAGCCGCTGCTGGACCACTCGGTCGAGGAGTGGGACCGCGTGATGGCGGGCAACCTGCGGGGCGCCTTCTTGACCGCGGTTTACTTCCTGCCGGAAATGGTGGCGCGCCACCACGGAGTCTTCGTGACTATGGAGTCGGGGGAGGGCATGCCCTACATGGCGCCGTACTTCGCTTCCAAGGCGGCGTTGGGCTCGCTGGCGGGTTCGCTCGGCCAGGAGCTCGGCCCGGATGCGGGCGTATCGGTCTTCTGCTTCGGCGCCGGCATGGTAGACACGCCGGCCATAAGGGAGGCGATCCCCAGGCTGGCTCCGTTGTACGGCATGACGGAGGAGCAGTTCGTAAAGCAGGCGGCCCCGGGTGGATCAATGCTCACTGCTGAGGAGTGCGGAGCCGGTCTTGTGGGCTGCATCCTGAACGCGGCGCGCTTCCACGGCGAGGAGACCGCGGCTCCGGCTGGGTTGGCGCTTTTGGGCCTGGGCGCGCGGACGAGCCCGGCCGGAGGTGAACCCGCTCGATCCGCCGCTCACACCGGCGGCGAGCCGCGTGAGGGTGCTCGCGAAACGGCTCAGCTGATAGGAGAGCTGCGCAGCGAATACGACAGCCTGGGCATGTTCCAGCGCCAGTGGTACCGGCGCATGTTGAAGCAGCGCACGGGGCTCAGCCTGGAGGACTGGGAGTCCGCCAGCCAGGATCTCGCCAAGCTTGCCGACGATCCCGCGGCAAACGCCCAGGCGATTGCGGCCCATGCGGCCGACATCAAGCTCCGGCAGGCTACTTCCAGAAGCTGGAGGCGGAGGCCCGGGGGTACATGAGAGATCCGCGGCAGCTCCAGGAGGCGGTGTCCGCGCTGGAGCGCCGCCGGGCGGCTGCGGAGCATGCCGCGGCGAGCCTGACGCCCGGCTGAGCGTGCGGGGTCGGGTTCTTATCGCCTCTTGGGCTTGGGTCCGGTTGCGCGTCGCCCTGGAGCGGCCGGGCTCTTGGGGCGGCCGGCGGCCGACGGCTGGGCGGATTTCTGCTTCGCGACACTCGAGATCAACAGGATGGGGCGCTTTGAGTGCAGCACCAGCTCGTGGCTCACGCTGCCGAGAACCAGCTCAGCGACGCCGCCCCTGCCCCTGCGGCCGACCACGATGACGTCGGCATCGAGACTGTCGGCAACCTGAGCGATCACCGAGGCTGGGCGGCCGTCCTCCATGATCGTCCGGTATCGAACGCCCGCGTCCTTCAGCGGCTTGATCCACTGAAGCTCGAACTCCTTCTTCATGCCTTCACGCCACTCCGGGTCGAACTGGGGCGGCGCGACGGGGGCAAAGTACGCACCCTCGAAGTAGACCGGCGGAGAGATTGCAAAGACGGCGATCACCTCGGAACCCATTCCCTTGGCCATCCGCACCGCCCACCCGAGAGCGGCTGCCGAGTGCTCGGAGCCATCCACGCCGACGACGATCCGACCGATGCCTGAAACCTTGGTCGCCATATCCGACTCCTATTCAACCCGTGATGTGCAGTGATCAGTGACTGATCGTGGCTAGTCTTCGATATCACAATAGGGAGCCGGGGCCCCCTCGAGAATAGAGCCCGAGGTCCCTCGAATCGGGGGCCGGTCGCGCCTGTCAGCGCCACCCGACACGTGCGAGGTTCAACGTGATGGAAGTACACACCACGCTCTCCGCTCTCATGTCGTTCGCCCCTGGCCTGCGCAAGGCTTCCGGCCACGCCCTCAGCGTCTATCTGCCCGCGCGGGCCGAGGGATACGACGCGCGCCACTACGACCTCGAAATCGGCCACATTGAACGCAGATACCGTGACCGCTTGCCCGCCGAGGATCGTGAGGTCATGAAACGCGAAATCGACCGCGTACGCGTTCATCTCGCTCTGGTACGGCCCGCCGGCTGTCCCGCCGTGGCGGTATTCGCCGACGAACCCCAGGGACTGCTCGAGCTCATCCGCCTGCCGGTTGAGACCGAACCCCGGCTCGAGGTCGGACCGCTGCTCCTCGCGCCGATCGAGCGGATGCTCGAGCAATTCCCGCCCGCCCTGGTCGCGGTGGTCGACAAGAGGGAGGCCATGGCGTTCGGCGCCATCCTGGGTGAGGTGATCCCGCTCGAGCACCTGGTCGGCAGGAAGGTCAAGCACCACAAGGCGGGGGGCACGTCCGCGTCGAGCAATCAGCGGAAGTCCGAGAACACGGCGAAGGCAAACCTGACCGCGTTCATCGCGACCATCGAACAGGAGATGCGCGCCGTTTCATATCGCCGGCTGTTCGTGGCGGGGCCGGACGAGGCCCTTGCCGAATTCGAGCACCTGCTGTCCCCGGGACTCAAGCGACTGATCGCGGGCAGGCTTTCGGCCTCGCTCGACTCGGCTCAGCTCCAGCACCAGCTCCGCGAACAGATCAGCGCGCTGCCCGCGGCGCCTCAGCATCGGGCAGAAGGTCATGCCGTCAGTTAGGGCGGTGTTGAAGGCCGAGCCGCGGACCGGCGCTTCCGGCATGCGAATCGCCGCCGGCATCGCCGTTTCGATCCTGCTTGTCGCATGTGGCTCATCCGGTCCAAGCGGCAACAACCCGCCGGCGACCCCAAGCCCGTCCAGCTCGCCGTCGGTGTCCCCGACACCGTCACCTTCCCCATCGCCGGCCCCAACCGCAACGCCTTCGCCGTTACCAACTCCAACGCCAACCTGCACCTTCCCGGTGCACGGGGGGACGGCGGCCAGGGCCACCATCACCGACGTTCGTGTTGGTTCACACGCCGGCTACGACCGCCTGGTGATCGAGTACACCGGCGGGCAGCCGGCTTACAAGATGGTCCCTCAAGACCCCAAGACGTTCGTAGGACCATACAGCGGCTTGCCGGTGAGCCTCACTGGCAAAGCGGGTATCCATCTGTTCATCTACAACATGGACATTCCGCCCACCTTCCCACACGGGACCAACCAGAAGCCGGGCTACAGCGAGTTGAAGCAGGTGATCGTGCTCGCCGTGTTCGAGGGCCAGGCCGACATAGCCATCGGGCTCGACCGGCTCCGGTGCCCCACGGTTTCCCTGTTGAGCGCTCCAAACCGCTTGGTCATCGACTTCGCGACCCCGTAGCCCTCAGGCAGCTGAGGCTGGTCGCCGCATCGCCGCAATCTGCCAGAAAAGACCAGGGCGGTTCGCCGACAGCATCAGGCCGTGTAGGTCCCCAGCGGCGATGATCTCGGCTGTCGGATGCAGGAAGAGGCGGAACTCTCGCCGGGTGATGGCCATCCCGACATTGGCCATCCACACCATGATCCGCGTCCACCATCGCTCTTTAGGAAAGCTCATGACCAGGACACCCCGAGCGTGATCCGCCGCGGCGCCGGCGAGCCGCGGCAGGTCGGGGTAGCAGCAGATCACGCGGTTCATGACCACGATGTCCGCGGACCCGACGCCAGCCCCGGCGTCGACGAAATCCATGACCTTGCGCTCGACGCGATCCTCGAATCCGGCCTCACGAAGCAGCTCGGCTGCCGTGTCCTCGTACGTCGGCGTCAGCTCAATGCTGACCGCCCGTGCCAGCCCTGCTTTAAGCAACTCGATCTGGAGGGCTCCGATCCCGCCGCCAACCTCGAGCAGCGTCATGCCGTCGACGCCCTGTTCGGTCAACAGCCCGACGATCCGGCGAGACGTCGTGTCGAGGCCGTTGCGGCGGTAGGCCCGCGCCTGGGCTTGGGCGCCCCGCGCGCTGAACATCTGTCGATAGCCCTTCGGCGTGCAGCAGTCGCTCACGGTCCAGAGTATGTCGGCCGTCCGGGCCTGACGGCGGGTGCGCTCAGCCCTCGCCGACCCACCGCAACGCAGCCGGCATAGAGTCGAAGGTGCGCATCAGCAAACCCTTGTTGTCGACCATGTCGACGATCTCCTCGACTGTGAGCTTGCCCAGCCCGCTGGCCGCCGTCACCAGCGCCATGCGCTCGAGGCCCGCGGCGACCATCAGGGGAATCACAGTCTCCTGGGCCCATTTCTGGTCGTCACGGACGATGACCTTGATCATTCGCGTATCGCTGACATAACCCGATGCGCGCTTCTCGCGAACCGCCTGAAGGCCCTTGAGCAGGCCGGCTCTGAACTCGGCGCTGTTGGCGAAACCCTTCCATACCGAATGAACGCAGCTGTGGACGGAATCCCAGTGGATGTGCAGCCATGGCTCATCCACGTAAACGTCGGCTTGAGGAGGGGACGTCATCGCGAATCGACCGCACCATCGCTCGTGATCGCCTCGTGTCTTGCCGACACCCGGGTGCGCCACGCGAGGTAGCCACCCACCAGGCTCACGGCGGCGCCCAGCACGTTCAAGTTGGATCCGGTGCCAATGGTATTGAGCATTACGTCATGGGTATCGGTCTGCGCGATGGCATGAACGACGCTTGCGTCAGCCCAGATCGCCAGGCCGAGCTGCGTGACCGCCATCAGGATGAGCACGATCCCGACCGCGGCCGTGGCCGGCCGGCGGAGGAGCACCAGCGTGGCGATGCCCGCGGACAGCAGCGCCAGCCCGGCGAGTGACCCCGCCGCACCCAGGCCCAGCCTGGCGAGCGAGATCCCAAAGGCGACCAACACCACCCATGGCAGCAGGACGCCGACGATTGCCGTCGACGAGCCCGCCAGGATGACGGCTCCTGCTCTTCGGGCCGGGGCGGCGGGGCGCGGAAGGGTGATCTCGTGTTCGGAGGCAGGGTGAAACGGCGCGGCCTTTAGCTGCACACCTTGGTTTTACGCCGCGACGGTCGATCCGTCGCCATCGGTCGGCACTGGCCCGCCCCCTGAAAGCTGCTGGGTTGCCGAGATTCCGCTGGTCTTCCTTAGGCGCTCGGCTAGACCGCTCCGGCTTCAGGCACCCTCGGCCTGACGGATCCGCTGGCTGAGAACCTGCAGGAGGCGGTAGGCGACCTCGGGGTACTCTTCAAGGAACGATTTGAAGCCCCATTCGGGGATGGTCGCCAGCGATACGTCCGTGTCGGCTTTCACCGTCGCGCTTCGACCCTCGTGGTCGAGGAGGGCCATCTCGCCAAACGAGTCACCCGGACCCAGCTTGCGTGCCTTGCCCTGGACGGTGGTCACAGTCACCGTACCGTCCGTGATGATCATGAAGCCGATGCCGCCCTCGCCCCGTACGAGGATGTCGTGGCCCGCGGGGTGGTGGACCATCTTCAGCTGGCGCTCGATCTTCTTGATCTCGCCGTCCGGCAGGCCCTTGAACAGCTTGGCCGATTTGAGGTCCAGCATGTCCCCGATACTATGCCGCCTCCGGCGGCTGTCCACAAGTCGGGAACTCCGGAACCGGCGGAATCTACCATTTCCATGTGCCGCACCGCTCCCAGCTTGTAACCGAGCTCGCGGGCACCTTCTTGTTCCTATCCGTCATCGCCCTGTCGAGCTTGAGCGGCGCATTCGCCCCCCTGGCGATCGGCACGGCGCTGCTGGCGCTGGTATACATGGGCGGCCATATCTCCGGCGCCCATTACAACCCGGCGGTCACCCTCGGCATGTTTCTCCGACGCAAGATGGCCGGCCTCCACCTCCTGGCGTATTGGGCCGCACAGCTGGCCGGCGCTGTGCTGGCATTCATCGTCTGCTACCTCGTCAGCGGGCACACGCCCGGGATCCATCCGGGGCCGAAGGTCCAGGCCGTTCAAGCGCTTGGGGTGGAGATCCTTTTCACGGCGGCACTGGTCCTGGTCGTCCTCAACGTGGCCGCCTCCAAACGAACGCACGGCAACTCGTACTACGGGATGGCGATCGGATTTACCATCGCCGCCGCCATCTTCGTTGGCGGGCCGATCTCGGGAGGTGCCTTCAATCCGGCGGTGGGCTTCGGGGCTACTCTCGGGGCGGCGATGTTCGCCGGCGGTGGATGGTCGAACCTATGGCTCTACATCGCCGGACCGGCGATCGGCGCAGCCGTCGGCGCGGCGATCAACTACGCGCAATCGGACCCGGCGGAGCCCAGCGACATCACGCCATAACGGTCCGCCTGTCTAAGCCGGCGTGTCGACTTTGATGCCGCGCGGCAGGGCGCCCAACTTCACCCGCGTGCCCTCAACCGAGAAGTCGATTCGATGACCCGCGAAATGGAGGCCGGTGACCTCCACCTTCCGCCACAGCGGCGTTTCGACAGGGGCGATCCGCAGCCGCCCCCGACAGGCGTCGGCCCTAGACACGCTCGGGAAGCCGCGATGCCCGGGCGACTGCACCAAGCCACTCGGCGCTCGGTTTCGGATGCCGCGCGAAGGTCTGCCGGTCCACCGCCACGAGACCGAAGGTGGGCGCGTAGCCGAACGTCCATTCGAAGTTGTCCAGGAGCGACCGGTGCAAGTAGCCCCGCACCTCGATGCCTTCCGCGGCGCATATCTGGACCTCCCTTAGAGCGGCGTCGATGAACGCGATTCGTTTC
This sequence comes from Candidatus Dormibacteraceae bacterium, assembly GCA_041487825.1. Lineage (GTDB taxonomy): Bacteria > Chloroflexota > Dormibacteria > Dormibacterales > Dormibacteraceae > Palsa-872. The sequence continues at coordinate 23,156 of JBGPOC010000001.1, forward strand.
TCATCGACCGAGGTGGCGATCCCGTTTTCGGTCACCAGGATCGGGATCCCACCGGTACTCTTCCATGCGTGCCGGATCGCGCCTCCGAGGGCCTTGGGGTGGTACTCGTAGCCCATCTGGGTCGTTAGGTCCGTCTCCTGGGTCTCGCGCGTCCAATCGCTCCAATCGTGGCCGGGGCTGCGATGCCCCTCCGGCCCAATCCGAAAGCGGGTGTAATTCTGCACTCCGATGAAATCGTCGCCGCGCGCCAGTTCGAAGAAGCGATCGCCGATCCGCGACTCGACCTCGAGGGAGGTGTTCCCGGGCTCGGCGCCGTCCTCGTACTGGATATCGGGGATGGCGAGCGTAACGCCGACGGGTGCGTGCGTGTGGGCTCTGATTGCCGCGGCGCCCAAGCGGTGGGCCTCGAGCAGATGGTCGGTCGCGGCCTGCGCGCCCGTGTGATCGTCCGTGTGGCCCGGCGGATTGATGCCCAGGAGATATCCGCTCTGCCCCAGCCCCTGCGGCTCGTTGATCGTGCAGGCGACGCCGATATGATCTCCGAGGGCCGCAGCCGCACGGTCGCAGTAGCGCTCGAACAGGGACGGGAATTGGTCCGATGCAAAACCGCCCAGGTCGAGGAGCCATTTCGGCAGCGTGAAATGTTGGAAGGTCAGGACCGGGGTCACGGACCGCCGGTGGCAGGCATCCAGGATCCGGCGGTAGTGGTCGAGCTCGGCGAGCGAGAATTCGCCCTCCGCGGGCTCGATACGCGCCCATTCCAGGCCGAAACGAAAGGCGTTCATGCCGAACCCGGCCAGCAGCTCGATATCGTCGGTGTACCTGTGGTAGAAGTCGCAGGCGTCGCCAGACGGCTCGCGGCAGGGGGTGCCGTCGCGGTGCTCCCACCACCACCAGTCGCTGTTCGTGTTGCCACCCTCGACCTGGTGCGCGCTCACCGCCGCGCCGAAGAGGAAGCCGGCTGGGAACTGGCTGCTCTGGTTCATCCGGCGGAGTGTTCCACAGATTGGCCCTGCGGCGGGCGGCGGTCGGCGGCCCAGGTATCCCATCCCGACGAGTGTCAGAACACATCGACACGCGATTTCGGCCCAGTCAGTCGACGGATCGCGGAGCGCTGGACCATGATCTACATGCCAATGCTCGAGAGCAGTGAGGTGGCGCCGAGGCCGGCAGGGTGATCGGGATCATCTTTGGGCCGCCCGGGAGCGGCAAGGGGACGCAGGCGGCTCGGATTGAATCCGAGTTCAAGCTCTCTCATCTGTCGACCGGCGACATCCTGCGCGCCGAGGTGGCGCGCGGCACTGAGATCGGCAAGGAGGCTGGACGCATCATGCGCGCGGGCGACCTCGTGCCCGACGACCTGATCATCCAGATCGTTCGGGGCATCCTACGCGACCCGGCGGTCAGCTCGGATGTGCTTCTCGACGGGTTCCCCCGCACCCTCGAGCAGGCGAGGGCGCTGGACGAGATGCTGCCGCAGGAAGGCCACAAGGTCGACGTCGTGATCGCCTTCAACGTGCCGGAAAGCGTGCTCGTCGAGAGGCTCTTGCACCGGGCCAAGGTGGAGGGCCGGCCGGACGACACGCGGGAGGCGATCACCGAGCGGATGCACGAGTACAGGAAGCTGACGGCGGCGGTGCTGGAGCACTACCGCAGGGGCGCGGTCCGCGTCGAGGAGATCGACGGCGTCGGGGACGTCGATGAGGTCTTCGCGCGCATCCGCAAGGCGTTCGACGGCGTCAAGTAACCCGACTCTGTTCGGTACCGCACGAGATTTGTCCCGGGAGCCACCTCAGGGTGCAGTCAGCGGGTCGTCGGAGGGACCCGACCGCCGTACCCGTCGACGGCGGGCCAGATTGCGCGTCTGTGGGGAGTGATCGCAGCTCCGGCTAGGGAACTGAGCAGCAGTCTGCTTCGACTTAGAACCCACCCCTCGAGGGTAGGTTTGGAGGCGGTGGCAGCGGCGTGGACCCGAGGCCGGGAAAGAGGACTTGCTGCGCGAACGCCCCTTCGCTCGTGAAGTACCGGGTGACGCGGAGGCGCGTCCGGCCGCCGTCGACGCGTGCGACGCTGAAAGAGCCGCTCCAGAGCATGCCGCGCCGGAACCTGGCCTCGGAGACCATCGAGCGCGGGACCGCGAAGGCGAGGGCACTGGGAGCCCCGCTGAGCTGCGGGCCGGTTAGCGCAATGAGCCGGCGATCGGTGACCGTGACGAAGTAGGCGCCCGACTGGCTGGCGGCGATGAGCATGCCGATGACGCCAAATGCGGCCTGCCAGACCTGGGCCTGGCGATCGACCCCATAGAGCGATACGACGACCCTTTCGCCCTGCTCAAGAAGCGGCAGGGTACCCGCGCCGAGGCGCGAGAGCTGGCGGATCTTGCCGGTCGGCGTCTTGGTCGGCAGGCTGACGGCGCCGGCCATCGAGGTGACGGTGGCCGCAGCGCGCCGGGCGGCCTCAGCGGCTCCCGAAGAGTTTCCGGCGGCGGCCTCGGCCATCGCCGCCGTGGTCGCGGCGTGAAGGGCGATGGCGTTCCCTCCGATCTCCCGCTGGCACCATCCGAACCACTGGATGTAGGAACTCGCTAGATCGACGGGCGCGTACGGAGCTGCGAGGCCCGGAGCGCCGCCGCCGTAGGCCACGCCCTGGTTCATGAGAGCAAGGGTGCTGCGCGACGATGAGCGGACCAGGAAGAACAAGCAGGGGACGAACACGGCCAGACCCACTGCGATAAAGAAGAGCGAACCATAGATCTCGTCACTGCGATCGGACGCCGATACGGTGGTGTCGGTGATGGAGCCGGCGAGCGCCAGGAGCCCGAAGGCGAGTATCAGGCCCCCCAGCACGCTGCCGATGGTCAGAAGTATCTTGCGCAAGGCTCTAACAGGGTGGCATGCAGCAACATCGGGCGGCACCTTGTGTTGAGCGAGCCGCTTCAGTCGCGACCCGCAAGGGCGTTACTTTTCCGGCTTGAGGAAGATCGCCGCCAGCGGCGGGAGAGTGAGGGTCAGGCTGTGCAACTGGCCGTGGCGGCCGACCGGCGACGCGTCGACCCCGCCGAGGTTGCCCTGGCCGCTGCCGCCGTAGATAGGCGCGTCGCTGTTCAGCAGCTCGCGCCAGTGTCCGCCGACCGGCGCGCCGATCTGATAGTTATGGCGCGGCACGGGAGTGAAGTTGAACGCGGCCAGGACCAAATCGTTCGGCGCCGAGCCCCGCCGGAGGAGGCTCACCACGCTCTGCTCGTTGTCGCTGGCATCGATCCAGCTGAAGCCCGCGGGGTCGAAGTCGATCTCGTGCAGGGCGTTCTCCTCGCGCAGGACTCGGTTGAGGTCACCGACCCACCGGCTCAGCCCCGCGTGCGGCGCCTGCTCCAGGAGGTGCCAGTCGAGGCTGCTGTCGTGGTCCCACTCCTCCCACTGCCCGAACTCCCCACCCATGAAGATCAGCTTCTTCCCCGGCTGCGCGAACATCCATCCGAACAGGAGTCGCATGTTGGCGAACTTCTGCCATGGGTCGCCCGGCATCTTCCTGATGAGCTATCCCTTCCCGTGGACCACCTCGTCGTGCGAGAGCGGGAGCATGAAGTTCTCGTTGAAGGCGTACAGCATCCGGAACGTCAGGTTGTTGTGGTGGAACCTGCGATGGACAGGGTCCTCCGACATGTACTTCAGGGTGTCGTGCATCCAGCCCATGTCCCACTTCATGCCGAAGCCCAGGCCCCCCAGGTAGGTCGGACGTGACACCATCGGCCATGACGTCGACTCCTCGGCCACCGTCTGCACCGTGGACTGCTCCTTGTAGACTTCGATGTTGAACCGGCGCAGGAAATCCACCGCTTCGAGGTTCTCCCGCCCGCCGAACTTGTTGGGAATCCACTCCCCAGGCTTTCGCGAGTAGTCGAGGTAGAGCATCGAAGCGACGCCATCGACCCGCAGGCCATCTGCGTGGTACCGGTTGAGCCAGCACAACGCGCTGCTCATCAGGAAGCCGCGGACCTCGTTGCGCCCGTAGTTGAAGATCGAGCTGCCCCAGTCGGGGTGGAGGCCGCGGCGCGGGTCCGCATGCTCGAACAGGTGCGTGCCGTCGAAGTTCTGCAGCCCGAACTCGTCGGTCGGGAAGTGCGACGGCACCCAGTCGAGGATCACGCCGATGCCACGCTGGTGCAGGTGGTCGACGAGGTACATGAAGTCCTGGGGCGTCCCGTACCGGCTCGTGGGCGCGAAATAGCCCTCCACCTGGTAGCCCCATGAGCCATAGAACGGGTGCTCCATCACCGGCATGAGCTCGACGTGCGTGAAACCCATGCTGATCGCGTACTCAGCGAGCTTCGTGGCCAGCTCGCGGTAGGTCAGCCACCGGTTGTCCTCCTGGGGCACCCGCATCCACGAGCCGATATGCACCTCGTAGACGGACCACGGCGCCTGGCGACCGTTGGCCCGCCCGCGCTCCGACATCCAGGCGCCGTCACCCCAGTCGTAGGTCAGGTCCCAGACCACGGAAGCCTGCCTTGGCGGCGGCTCGGCGAAAGCCGCGTACGGGTCGGCCTTGTCGACGCCCTGGCGCGTGGCGCGCGAGCGGACGTGGTACTTGTACAGCGCGCCGTGGCCCACCTCGGGCACGAAACCTTCCCAGATCCCTGACTGCTCTCGCGGGTGCAGCTGGTTCGCGGACTTGTCCCAGAAGTTGAAGTCTCCGATCACGCTGACCGAATCGGCGTTGGGCGCCCAGACGGCGAACGAGGTCCCCTTGGGCTCGCTGGAGATGTGAGCTCCGAGCTTCTCGTAAAGGTGCCCGTGGGTGCCCTCGTTGAACAGGTGCAGGTCGAAGGGCGTGAGCAGCGACGCCACGATCATGCGGGCGCCATGAGGTCGAGGATGCCACGCAGCGGGATGCGCACCCAGTCCGGCCGGCTGTTCAGCTCGTACCTGAGCTCGTAGAGCGCTTTCTCGATCAGCATCGTCGTCAGCTGCATCTCGAGGTCGTCAGGGGTGTGCGGCACGAATGAAGCCGCGCCGGCGGTGCCCAGGTAGCTGCGCAGGAAGGCGGCCGAGACGGATTCGACCCAGAGCCGCGACCACGGCTGCAGCCGCTCCACGGCGTCGGGTGCAAGCTGGGCCGACTTGAGCGCGGTCTGGCTCGCGTAATGGAAGGATCGCAGCATCCCCGCCACGTCCCTCAGCGCGAGTCGCTTGAGCCGGCGCTCGTAAAGGGTTCGGGTCGGCTCGCCCTCGAAGTCGATGATCACGAAATCGTGCCCCGTGTACAGGA
>JBGPOC010000002.1:0-26053 GCA_041487825.1 Candidatus Dormibacteraceae bacterium
ATCGACTTCCAGTTCGGCAAGTTCTTCACCAAGTGCGCGCAGGAAGTCATCGCGGGCACGTGGCAGGCGAACAACTACATCGGCGACCTGTCCTCTGGCATGGTTCAGCTGGCGCCGTTCGGCAAGAGCGTCCCGGCCAGCGTCAAGACCAAGGTCCTGGACGTGGAGCAGCAGTTCAAGAGCGGTTCTCTCAAGAGCCCGTTCGTGGGCCCGGTCTACGACCAGAAGGGCACCCTGCGAATCAAAGCAGGCGAGGTGCCGGACTACAACTTCGTGAACACGGTCAACTGGTTCGCGCAGGGCATCGTCGGGCAGCCCTCGTGAGCACCACTGCGTTGGATTTGAAGTCACGGGTCGAGGCCGCCAACACGACGGCCTTGGCCCGTCTCACAGCGGCGGACCCGGTCCTCGTCGATGTCGCCCCAGCGGGAGACGTTGTCGAAGGCCTGGAGGGACGGATGATCCTTCATGCCGGGCCGCCGATCCCATGGGAGCGGATGTGCGGCGCAATGCGCGGATCCGTGATCGGCCTGGTCCTCTGGGAGCGTTGGGCAAGCAGCCCCGAGGCGGCGGAGCGCCTGCTGGCGCAGGGCCACATACGACTCGAGCCCAACCACCACCACCATGGCGTGGGCCCGATGGCCGGCACGACGTCGCCCTCGCTTCCGGTATGGGTGGTCGAGAACCGGACCTTCGGCAACCGCGCGTACTGCCGCCTCGCCGAGAGCTGGCAACAGTTCGGACAATTCGATTCCGAGGCGCTGGCCGGGCTGGATCGCTGGCGCGACGTGTGGGCGCCATCGGTGCGGGCCGGTTTGCGCAAGCGGGGACCGGTGCCCTTGAAGTCGATCATCGGCCGCGCGCTGCAGATGGGTGACGAGCTGCACAACCGGCCCAACGCCGCGTCCAGCCTCTTCGCCAACGTCATGGGCCCGGCCATGGTCGATGCGGATGTGCCCAGGGCCGCCCTGCTCGAAACGATGGGCTATCTGGCCGGCAACGAGTTTCTGTTCCTCGGCATATCGATGGCCGCCGCCAAGAGCTGTGCGGAGCCGATGGAGGGCGTCGACGGCAGCGTGCTCGTGACGGCCATGGCCCGCAACGGCGTCGAGTTCGGCATCAGGGTCAGCGGCATGCCCGGGACCTGGTTTGTCGCCCCGGCGCCGTCCGTCGAAGGGCTGTTCCTACCGGGATTCAAGGCGGAGGACGCGGGCCTCGACATGGGCGATTCCGCCATCACCGAAACGGTCGGGTGGGGAGGGTTCACGCTCGGAGGCGCACCGGGAATCCTGGCGCTCACGGGCGGGACGCCCGATGACGCGATGCGGATGACTCGCGACATGCGCGAGATCACGGCAGGCACGAGCCCCGACTACCGGATGCCGGCGCTCGGTTTTGCCGGCTGCTCCGTCGGCATCGACATTCGAAAGGTGGTGTCGACCGGAATCGAGCCCGTCATCGACACGGCCATCGCACACCACGACCCTGGATATCCGAAGATCGGAGGAGGCCTCGTCCACGCGCCGATCGAGTGCTTCCGCAAAGCGCTCGCCGAGTTCGCGCGGCGGCAGGGCGTGGCTTGAGCGCGACGTCGTATTCGGTGCGGCACCACACGTACCTGGACTCGGTGTTCCTGATGCGACTCGCGAAATCGCTCGAGACCATGCCCGGCGTCGTCGATGTGGCGGCGCTGATGGCGACGCCGGCCAACAAGCAGATGCTGCGGGACGCAGGTTTCAGCGGGGTCGACGTGGATGCAGCGGCCCCCGACGACCTGGTGGTCGGAGTCTCGGCCTCGACCGCAGTCCAGGCGCAGGAAGCGATCGCCGAGCTCGACCACTTGCTTTCGCCGCAAGCGGCCGTCGAGACGATCCAGCGCGTGCGGACCTGGGGCGAGGTCTCGACCGCTCTGCCGCGCGCCAACCTGGCGGTCATCTCGGTGCCGGGCGAGTTCGCAGCCGCCGAGATCGAGAGTGCCCTTGATCGCGGCATGCACGTCTTCTGTTTCAGCTCCAACGTCGAAGCCCGCGATGAGATCCGCCTGAAGGGTTTGGCGCACTCTCGCGGCCTCCTGTTGATGGGACCGGATTGCGGCACCTCGATCATCGGCGGCAAGGGAATCGGATTCTCGAATGCGGTGCGCCGGGGACCGGTCGGGATCGTCGGTGGCTCCGGGACAGGGATCCAGGCTGTCAGCTGCCTGCTGCACGCGGCAGGCTCGGGGGTGTCGCACGCATTGGGCACCGGCAGCCGCGATGCGTCTGACGATGTCGGAGGTGTCGCGACCATCGATGCTCTCAACGCCCTCATCGCAGATGCCGGGACCCGGGTGATCGTCCTTGTTTCCAAGGCGCCCGGCGAGAGCACGCGGATGAGGCTGGCCTCTCTCATCGCGACATCGCCCAAGCCCGTCGTGACGTGTTACCTGGGTGCGGCCGGCGCCGGAGCCGCGGCAACGCTTGACGACGCCGCCGCGCAGGCGCTCGCACGACTTGGTGGAGCGCAGGCGACGCCGAACGGATCAGGCCCACCATCCGCGGTCACCCACATAGAAGGACGCGCGCTGGGATTGTTCGCGGGCGGCAGTCTCCTGCTCGAGGCGAGGGGCGTCATGGAACAGGCCGGGATCGCGCCCAGCCGCTTCGAGTTCGTGGACATGGGTTCGGAGGAGCTGACCCGCGGGCGGCCCCACCCGATGATCGACTCGAGGTTTCGGGCGGATCGGATCGCGAAGGCGGGCGAGGACGCGTCGGTGGCAGCGATCCTCCTGGACGTCGTCCTCGGCCGGGGCGCCGCCGGCGACCCCGCCGGCGACCTCGTGCCGGCGATTCGAGAGGCAACGGCGCGGGCATCAGGCCAGGGCCGCAGCCTGCTGGTTGTGGTCGCGGTCTGTGGAACCGAAGAGGATCCGCAGGTTCGCAGCCGCCAAGAGGGCAAGCTCCGCGACGCGGGTGTGACGCTCGTGCCGACCAACGCGCGGGCGGCGGCATTCGTTGCGGAGGCGCTCCGATGACGATCGCCGACCTGCTGCGTGAAGGCCCGATCGCCGTCAGCGTCGGGGTTCGCGACTTTGCCCGCGACCTGAAGGATCAGCAGGTGGATGTGGTCGAGATCGACTGGCGCCCACCCCGTCCTGCCGACGCCGAGATGCAGCGGCTGCTGGAAAAGCTGCTGTGAGCGAACCGCTGCTCTCACTGCGCCACGTCACCAAACGGTTCCCCGGCGTGCTCGCCAACGACCGAGTGGATTTCGATGCGTTCGGCGCCGAGGTGCACGCGCTCCTGGGGGAGAACGGTGCCGGAAAGAGCACCTTGATGAAACTCGCTTACGGCTACTACCCGATGGACCAAGGCGAGATCTGGATGGACGGCGCGCAGGTCCAGATCCATAGCCCGGCCGACGCGCGCAGGTTCGGGATGGGGATGGTGTTCCAGGGCTTCACGTTGATTCCTGCGTTCAGCGTCGCCGAGAACATCGCGCTTTACCTGACCGCCCTTCCTGCGATCCCGGACGCGCGGGCCATCGCGGAGGAGATCGACGCGCAGGGGCGGCGGTTTGGGTTGGTCGTGAGTCCTCAGAGAGTTGCAGGCACGCTGGCCGCCGGCGAGCAGCAGAAGGTCGAGATCCTGAAGCTGCTGATGGCCGGCGCCAGAGTGTTGATCTTCGACGAGCCGACGAGCGTCCTGCCCCCACACGAGATCCAGCATCTCTTCGAAGTCTTCGCGCGGCTCAAGGAGGCCGGCTTCGCAATCATCTTCATCACCCACAAGTTGCGCGAGGTGCTCGAGTGCGCCGATCGCATCACCGTGATGCGCCGGGGAACCGTGACCGGGACGATCGCGGGTGCCGGCGCGACCGAAGACCTCCTCCTGCAGATGATGTTCGGCGGAGCGGTCGCGGAGGAGCATGCGGCACGTCCTCCCGTGGCCGCGGATCAGCAAGCGCCAGTACTGAGCCTGGAGAACGCTTCGAGCGGGGGCTTTGGACTGCGGTTGAAGGACATCGACCTCGAATTGCAGGCCGGCGAGATCGTCGGTGTGGCGGGTGTCTCCGGTAACGGCCAGCGCGAGCTGGGCGACCTCGTCCTGGGTCTGCTCCCGTGCGTTTCGGGCCGCAAGAAGCTCTTCGGAGCCGACGCGACCCACTGGGGCGTTGCGAGAGTCCGACAGGCGGGGGTGGCATTCGTGCCGGAGAACCCCATCTACATGGCGGTGGCTCCCGGGATGACCCTGGCCGAGAACTTCGCCGTTGCGTCGCCAAGGAGCTATCAAACCGCCGGTGGCCTGGGGATCGACTGGGGTCGAGTGCGCACCGACATGAGCTCCGCCTACCGAGCCCTGGCGCTCGAGCCCCCGGATGCGAACATGCGCGCCGGCACGCTCTCCGGGGGCAATCTGCAGCGTTTCAGCCTCGCGCGCGAGCTGGGCCGGTCGCCCCGGGTCGTGGTGGCGGTGTATCCGACTCGCGGCCTCGAATCCCGGACCACCGCGCACGCGCAGGGCCTTCTCCTCAGCGCAAGGGCGGCGGGCGCCGCGGTCCTCCTGATCTCGCAGGATCTCAACGAAGTCTTCTCGCTGAGCGATCGAATCGTGGTCCTGCGATCGGGACGGTTCGTCGGCGAGGCCCGACCGGACCAGACCACGCCCCTAGAGGTGGGACGGCTGATGACGGGAGGCGACTAGGTGGCACATTCGATCGCCGGTTTCGGTCATCCTCTCGAGGTCCGCTACCGGCGGCTGCCTGGAGCGGCACGCGAGACGCTTCGATGGCTGGGGTGGATCGGCCTCGCCCTCGCGCTGTATACGCTGCTGTTGCTCGTCTACGGTCGCGATCCCCTGCTGGCTTATTCGGACATCCTCTCGAGCACGCTTGGCAGCACTTTTGGGATCTCGGAGGTGCTGGTCAAGATGGTGCCTCTCGTGCTGTGCGGACTGGCCGTGGCCATACCCGCGCGGGTCGGACTCGTCAACGTCGGTGGAGAGGGCCAGCTCTTCATCGGAGCGCTCACCGCCACCTGGGGAGCGCTGACCTTCGCGTCGCTACCGGCGTGGACCCTGCTTCCGCTGGTCGCAGTCCTCGGGTTTCTCGGCGGAGCCGCCTGGGCCGGAGTGTGCGGCATCTTGCGCGCGCGGAACTGGCTCAACGAGGTCTTCTCGACCATGCTCTTCAACTACCTCGCGATCCTCGTGGTGAGCTATCTCGTGTTTGGACCGTGGCGCGATCCGACCAGCGCCAACTACCCGCAAAGCCGGCTCTTTCCAGCGGCGGCCTGGCTCCCGACGCTCGGCGACACGCGGGTGACAGTGTTGCTGTTCGTCGCGATCATCGGGGTCGCGCTGCTCTCGTTCGTCCTTTCGAGCACGCGCTGGGGCCTGGAGATTCGCGCCCTCGGAGGCAACCCGGAGGCGGCGCGACGCAACGGCATCGCCATCACCCGGTACCTGATCGTCCTGATGATCGTCGGTGGCGGCCTGGCCGGCCTGGCCGGCATGGGCGAGGTGGCAGGCCTGCACCACCGGCTCAACCCGGCCGTCTCCTCGAGCTACGGATACACGGGCTTCCTGGTCAGCTGGCTTGCCGGTCACCGGCCGGTCCTCATCCCGGTGATGGCGTTCGTGCTCGCCGTGCTGGCGTCTGGCGGTGACATATTGCAGATCACCCAGGGCCTGCCGTACGCCGCGGTCACCGTGCTGATGGCCCTGATCCTGTTCGTCGTCCTCGCCGCGCGAGCAAGAGGAGCAAGAACGGCGTGATCACGATCATCACCCTCGGCGTCATCGCGGGGGCTCTGGCCTCCGGCGCCTCGGTCTTCTACGCCGCTCTCGGCGAGGTGGTCGGACAGCGCGCGGGCATCGTCAACCTGGGGATCGAAGGCGTGATGCTGGTTGGCGCGGCATCCTCGTTCGCGGCCGCCGCCATCACCGGAAGCGTGGCCGTCGGGTTGGTCGCCGGCGTCGCGGCCGGCCTCGCGTTCAACCTGATTCTCGGCCTCCTCGTGGTGACCCGCCGCACGAACCAGCTGGCCAGCGGCCTCGCTCTCTGGTTCCTGGGCGCGGGCATGAGCACCCTGATCGGCTTGTCGTTCACGGGGACGCACATCGATGGGCTTGGTGAGGTGCGCCTGCCAGGCAGCGCCCAGCTCCCGCCGGCCTGGGCCCGCGTCATCGACCAGGACATCCTCGTCTACCTGGCTCTGCCCGCGGCGATCGCGGTCACCTGGTTGCTCTGGCGAACCCGATGGGGTCTGCGCCTGCGTGCGGTCGGCGAAGACAGGTTGGCCGCTTTCGCGGCCGGCCTCCACCCTGCTCGGCTCCAGTACCAGGCGCTCGCCCTGGCGGGCGCGTTGTACGGCCTGGGCGGCGCCCAGCTGGCGCTGGCCTACACGAAGACGTGGCAGGAGGGAATGACGACCGGTCGCGGGTTCGTCGCCGTGGTGATCGTGATCTTCGCCCTGTGGCGACCGCTTCGAGCCGTGCTCGGCGCGCTGCTGTTCGGCGGCGCTGTGGCGCTTGGCCTGCAGCTGCAGGTGCGAGGCCTGCCGATATCTCCGTTCCTGCTCGACATGCTCCCCTACCTGCTCACGCTCCTCGTGGTGCTCGTCTTCGGGCGGCCCAAGGCATTTGCGGTCCCGATGGGCTTGAGGGAAGTCTTCGGAGGTACCTCAAAGTGATCGCGCGATCGCATTCTTCGAGCGCCGCCCTCACGTCGCGCCTGTATGGCCCGGTCTTGAGGGGAATCGCTCTGAGCCCTCGGCACCTTGCCTTCGACGGTTACGTGGTGAGCCTCACCGAGCCTGGGGCTCCGCGGATGCCGAACGGAGTCGAGTGCGCGGGCGTGGCGCGGCCCGGCGAGACGGTTGCGATCGGCGGCGGCACGATCAAGCTGAGCGCAGATCAAGTCCACGCCGGCCCTGAATGGAACCCGATGCCGGCGTTCGCTTCCCCACACCGGGCCCCTGGACCCGAACCCATGGTCGGCAGCCTTGCAGGCTGGGGACCGGGCCTGACCCCCGCCGGCGACGACCTGATCGCTGGGTACGTGGCCGGGCTGGTCCTTCTGCACGGCCGCCGATCACGTGCCGCCTGGATTGCCGAGCTGGCGGCAGCCAGGACCACGGCCCTGAGCGCAACGCTGCTTAGACACGCGGCGCGGGGAGAGGTGCCGGAACCGGTGCACACCCTGCTCGCCACCGGCAGCCCGCGCGATCTGCTCGCTTTCGGGCACTCCTCAGGCCGCTGGTGGCTCCGGGGTATGGTGTCGGCCGGCCTCCTGGTCGATGAGCCTGCGCCGGTGCCAATCCGCCCTCGACGCTCGCCTCGGCTGGAAGAACTCGCTGGTGCGGCGCGATGAGGATCGTCATCGCGCTTGGTGGCAACGCGCTGCTCAAGCGGGGAGAGCCGCTCGAGGCCTCGGTCCAGCGTGACAATGTCTCGCTCGCCGCCCGCTCGATCGCAAAGCTCGCGGCGGACAACGAGCTGGTGCTCACGCACGGCAACGGACCGCAGGTCGGCCTCCTGGCTCTCCAATCTGTCGCATACAGCGGCGTGCGCCCTTACCCGCTCGACGTTCTGGGAGCCGAGAGCGACGGGATGATCGGCTACATGCTCGAGCAGGCGTTGCAGAACGAGCTGCCGGGTCGGGAGGTGGCCAGCGTCCTCACCGAGGTGATCGTAGACGAGGCGGATCCTGCTTTCGCCCGTCCGACCAAGCCCGTGGGGCCGGTCTATGCCGAGGCTGATGCGCGCCTCGTCGCGGGCGCCCAGGGTTGGCAGGTCGGTCCCGATGGCGACGGCTATCGTCGCGTCGTGGCCTCGCCGGAGCCGAAGCGGATCGTCGAGATCGACACCATCAGGAAGCTGATCGACGCCGGCGTGATCGTGATCTGCGTCGGTGGAGGGGGCATTCCGACCATCGTCGACAGCCGCTCAGGGAGGCGCGTGGGCGTGGAGGCGGTGATCGACAAGGACCTCTCGGCCGCCCTGCTCGCGGTTCAGGTCCAGGCCCAATTCCTGATGCTCCTCACCGATGTCGAAGCTGTGCACGAGGGGTGGGGCACACCACGATCGCGACCCATACGATCGGCCAGGGCCGCCGAGCTGCGACGCATGGCCTTTGCGTCCGGGTCGATGGCCCCAAAGGTGGAGGCAGCGTGCCGGTTCGTGGAGGCGACCGGCTTCCCGGCCGCGATCGGCCCGCTGATGAGGGCGCCGGACGTGCTGGCGGGGCGCTCCGGCACTCGCATCACGACGTGATGTCCGCGTCCGCGGCTGTGGATTGGAAAGGGACGGAAGACTCTGGACCGCTGGGTCTGACGCGCCTACTCCACCAAATGCGGGTTCGGTAGGGTCGAGTCATGGGGAGACGGGCTGAGCGTATGAGCGCTCTAGAAGCGTCCTTCCTGGCGCTCGAGCGCCCGGGCCTGCCCATGCACGTCTCCGCCGTGGTGCTCATCGAAGCCCCATCTCACCGGCAACCGCCGCTGACGCTCGATGACATTCACCATCTGGTCGCCTCTCGCCTGTCCCGGGTGCCGAGGTTCCGTCAGCGTGTGCGCACCAAGCCGCTGGGTCTTGCTCGTGCCGAATGGTTGCAGGTCGCACGCACAGACCTCTCCGGCCACCTCTTCCACCACCGGCTGCCGGCGCCGGGCCGCACGTCTCAGCTGGCCGCGCTGTGCGGCCGGATCCAGGAGGAGCTGCTCCCACGTGACCGGCCCCTGTGGCAGATGCACCTGGTCGACGGGCTCGAGGGCGGCCGCCAGGCGCTCATCGTGAAGACCCACCACTCCATCACCGACGGCATCGGCGGCCTGGAGCTCGCGGCTGCCTTGCTGGAGCCGCCGCGGGCGCGTGCGCGGCGGTCGAGCAAGACGCTTCCCATCCCCCACTTTGCGACCGCGACCGCGTCCCCCAACGCCTGGCTCCAGGGCCTGGTCGGGGTCGCGTTCACGGCGGCGAGCGGGCCGATCGCCCTCGCCAGCCCATTCAACGGCTGGGTTGGCGCCCACAGAGCCTTCGCGATGGCGACCCTGTCGATGGAACGCGTGCGCGAGGTCAAGGGGCGACTCGGGGTGAGCGTCGACGACGTGCTCCTGGCAAGCGTCGCGGGAGGTCTGCATCGCTACTTCCAGCACGGCCGCATCTCCGCCCCGCGTGCGATGAGGGCGATGATCCCCGCCTCCACGCGGCCGGCCCCGCGAAAGCCCCAGGCCGGGAACCACGTGACGACCGTGTTCGTCGACCTGCCGCTCGATTCGGGAGACCTGTCGACGTGCGCGCGGAAGATCGCCGTTTCAAAGGCACTGCTGAAAACGGTGCACGCGGGCCTGGGCATGACGATGCTGATCGAGACCGCGGGGCGGCTGCCCGCGCCACTCCACGAAGCGGTGGTGCGCGTCGTCGGCAACCTGCCGGTCGCGAACCTCGTCCTGTCGGATGTCCCCGGACCGGCCGAGCCCCAGTTCCTGTTGGGCCGCCGGATCGTGGCCTCCTATCCGATGATTCCGCTGCCGGGCATGGTCGGCGTCTCGATCGCCGCGATCAGCATGGGCGGAACGATGGGTGTCGGGGTCATCAGCGATCCCCGTCTGCTCCCGAATCCGGCCCGCCTGGCGAGGGCGATCGAGCAGGCTTTCGAATCGTTCCAGCCGTCAGCTCATCGCGCGGAGCCGCGCAGCGCGGTCCACGCGCACGCCCGGAGGGCCGCGTAGCCCTCTAGCCGGCCGGGGGTCGGCCGAAGCTCCTGGACAGGAAGGCGAGCACCGTCTGCTCGTACTCGGCAGTCGCGGTGCCGTAAGCCTGTACGTGCCCCGCCCCAGGGACCAGGAGCAGCTGCTTCGGACCTGTCGCCGCGGCGTAGATGGCCAGGCCTTCGGACGGAGGGACGATGGTGTCGGCGCCTCCGACGATCGCCAGCAGGGGTTTGCGCAGGCCCGCGGCTGCCGCCTCAGGCCGGACGTTCCAGAGCGACGTCCCGATGTCCAGCTGCCCGAAGGCCACGAGGGGAGCCGCCCACGGCAGGTCCGGCAGCCGGGTCACGTGGCTGAATCGCGCCATGAAGACGTCCCCGACCGAGTTGTATCCGCTGTCCTCGATGACGGCGCTGACGCCGGCGTTGGCGGCGCCCTCCTCCAGGGCGATCGCGGCGCCCATCGAGTATCCGAACAGCGCGATCGGCCCCGAATCGAGCCCGTGCGCTTCGGCCACGGCTGCGCGCGCGTCCTCGGGTTCGCGATAGCCCATCGTGGTCCCGTTCCCGTCGGATCGGCCGTGCCCGCGAAGGTCGAACACGAGCAGGTTGTAGCCGGCCGCATGAAGGTATCCCGCCTTGCCAAGCGGCTCGCTCCGGTTGTTGGAAAGGCCGTGGATCATGACGACGGTTTCGTGCAGGGTGCCGGGAATCCACCACCCGCGCAGGGTCAGGCCGTCCCGGGTCCTGAAGCTGACGTCCTGGTAGGCCATTCCCTGCGCGGCGGGCGTGGGGCCGAGGGCTCTGCGCGCGGGATAAAGCGTGACCTGCGCGGCCACAAAGCTGGCGACCAGCCACACGGCCAGGAACAGGCCGAGGGCGCGCAGCGCAATGCGGGCCACGAGAGGGAGCCGGTTTATCGACCGCGGCCGGGCGAGGACCCGCGGAATTACCTGGGTTGCGATTCACCCCATGTTACCAAGCTCTTGCAGACGAGCCTGGGGCGACCGTCCGGCGTCATCCGTCTGAGTCGACGTCCGGCGGCGCCTCCGGTGGCCAGCCGCCGCCTGATGGTGACCCAGCCAGCACCGGGACGCTCGCGACGCTCAACTCGTACTCGACGGTCGGAGGCTGCGTAAGCATCTTGCGCGCCGGGCAGGAGAGCATCGCCTGGAGCACCTTCTTCCTGGTGCTCTCGCTGATCGTTTCGGGGATGGTGACCCCCAGCCGGACCGACGACACCCGGCCCCCTTCGGCGTCCCAGGCGAATTCGGCTCCGATCTCGACGGGCTGGAGCTGGAGGCCGATGCCGGCAAGGCACTTGACGACCTCGTCCGCGGCGCAGGCGGCCAGGCCCGCCACCATCAGCTCGGTGGGCGTCGGCCCCTCGTCGTCCCCGCCGTGCGTGACCGGCTCGTCAGAAACCAGCCCGTAGCCCCGCACCTGGATGTCGAAGGTCTGGCCATACCGGTGCCTGACCGTGATTCTTGCCATTTCGTCTCGCCTCCACCGACAGCCTGTGCCGGCAAGAGCCCCCTCGACAGTGTCCTTCGACCTGTGCCGGCTGGGCACTTGGGCCCTGTGGTACCCGCCCCGGTGATGCCAGCTTGAGAGCAGAGGCCATTGATGGAGCGCGACCTGGTGACGATCGGCGATCCCACCATGGACACGTTCCTCAAGATCCACGACGCACACCTTGCCCTCATGGTGAAGCCCGAGCAGACGCAGCTATGCATCGACTACGCCGACAAGATTCCGGTCGACGAATTCCACAGGATGGCAGGCGGCAACTGCGTCAACGCGGCGGTGGCAGGCGCTCGGCTTGGATTGAAGGTCGCGGTCTACGGGGTCGTCGGGGCAGACCCCGAGGGCCGCTCGATCCAGGGCGAGCTGCAGGACGAAGGCATCGACATCTCGCTGATGGAGTTGGACCGCCGGCACACCACCAACGCGAGCACGGCCCTCGTCTTCCGAGGCGAGCGCACGCTGTTCGTCTGGCACCAGCCGCGGACCTATCACCTGCCGGAGCTGCCGGAGGCCGACTGGCTCTATGCGACGTCGGTCGGGCCCCGAGGAGCCGCCATGGACCGCTTGCACAGAGCTCTCCGCTCACACCTCGACCATCACCCGACGCGCCTCGCGTTCAGCCCAGGCACGCACCAGCTCCGCATGGGCGCGCGTGCGCTGGCGCCACTGCTCAGCCGCAGCGAGCTGCTGCTTCTCAACCGGCACGAGGCGTTGGACCTGACCAATGCCGAGGACCACCCTCAGGAGCTGTTGGAGGCGCTGCACCGGCTCGGACCGAAGACGGTCGTGATGACCGACGGGATCCACGGCTCGTTTGCCTTCGACGGCGACCGGTTCCTGCGGACCGGGATCCTGGCCGTGCCGGTGGTGGACCGGACCGGCGCCGGCGACGGCTACAGCGCGACCTTGATGGCCGCCCTGCATCTCGGCCGGCCCCTCGCAGTCGCCATGGCCTGGGGGACGGTGCAGGCGGCGCACGTGGTCGGCGTTTACGGGGCCACGCCCGGCCTCCTGAGCCGCCGCCGCCTGCAGGCTGCCGTGAACGCACATCCGGAGCTGGTCGCCAGCGACCTCTAGGCCGTATGTCGGTTTCCGCCCGGCGTCCCTCCGCTGACGTTTGGCTCAGACTCAGACCACGGTGCTCGAGTGATGGAGCTGCGCCCTCTCGGCCGCACCGGCCTCCGGGTGCCGGTCATAGGGATGGGCACCTGGCGCACAT
Source organism: Candidatus Dormibacteraceae bacterium (assembly GCA_041487825.1). Taxonomy (GTDB): domain Bacteria; phylum Chloroflexota; class Dormibacteria; order Dormibacterales; family Dormibacteraceae; genus Palsa-872. The sequence continues at coordinate 12,434 of JBGPOC010000002.1, forward strand.
TCGACACCGCCGATGATCGGCGCCCTCTCGTCGATGCCGCCCTGTCGGCAGGCGTCACGCTCTTCGACAGCTCGCCGATGTACGGGCGGGCCGAGACGGCGCTGGCTGTCGCGCTACGCGGCCGCCGGGACCAGGCGCAGGTCGCGACCAAGGTCTGGACAGAGGACGCCGAGGAGGGGCGGCGGCAAACCGAACGTGCGATGAGGCTGTATGGGCACGTGGACGTCTACCAGGTGCACAACCTCGTCAACTGGCCGGTGCAGCTGAAGCTGCTCGAAGATCTCCGAGACAACGGTCTGGTCTCGGTGGTCGGCGCGACGCACTACCAGCCCTCTGCGTTCGACGCATTGATGGACCTGATGCGAACCGGTCGCCTCGGCATGATCCAGATCCCCTACAACCCGCTCGCCCAACAGGTTGTGAAATCGGTGCTTCCGCTGGCCGCCGAGCTTGGGCTCGGCGTGCTGGTCATGAGCCCGCTCCAGGGCGGAGTCCTGCAGGCGCGCGTGCGTATGGAGGATCTCCGATCGCTGGGCGTGCGGACCTGGCCGCAGGCGATCCTGAAGTGGATCGCCAGCGATCCGCGCGTGAGCTGCGTGCTGACGGCGACCCACGTGCCCGCCCATGTCATCGGCAACGCCGAGGCGGGGACGCCGCCGTGGTTCGATGCCGGCCAACGCTCGCTGGTGGAGCGCCTCGCGCGGGGCGGATAGACCCACCCAACGCCTCCATCGACTTCGGATCGATGGCTCGTATACGTTGGCCACCATGCCAATTTACCGACAAACCGACACCGGTTTCTTGCGCCTTCGACGCCGTCTGCACCCACGCAGGCTGCCAGGTGGGCTTCGACTCGGGACAGCGGCTGATCGTCTGCCCGTGCCACGGAGCCGAGTTCGACCCTGCGCACGGCGCCAGGGTGGTCGCCGGCCCGGCCCCGACACCCCTGGCCTCGATCAAGCTGCAGGTCGGGTCGGACGGCGGCTTGTACGCCGGCTGACGGCGCCGGCTGTGCTCTCGAATCGAGCTAAGCCGACGCCACGTGGCGCTCAAGCGAGGGGCCGCCTATCCTTGCGACGTGGCACGCGGGACGTTCACGAGCGATGAGGTGAGCCGGCTCTACGAGCTCGACCGCACTCACTGGCTGCATCCGCAGGGCGACCTGGGCGCCCCCGCCGGCACGATCCCCCAGCTGATACTCGCCAGCGGGAGCGGCGCCACGCTCACCGACGTCGAAGGTCGCGAGTACATCGACGCCATGGCCTCGCTGTGGAACGTGAACGTCGGCTATGGACGGACGGAGCTCGCCGATGCAGCGGCCGCCCAGATGAAGACCTTGGCCTTCAGCTCGGCCTACGGCGGGTTCGGCACCGCGCCCACGATCGAGCTGGCCGCCAAGCTGGCTCAGCTCGCGCCCGGCGACCTCGAGGTCACGTACTTCGCATCGGGCGGCGCCGAGGCCAACGACAGCGCTTACAAGACCGCGCGACTCTACTGGAAGCTTCGCGGCGAGCCGGAGCGCGTGAACATCGTCTCGAGGGTCCGTGACTACCACGGACTGACGTACGGCGCGACCAGCGCGACCGGGCTCGCCAACTTCTGGAAGGGGTTCGAGCCTCTCGCCCCCGGCTTCCTCCACGCGCCCTCGCCCGACCCCTACCGGTACTCCGGCGAAGGCTCGCCCGGAGCCGCGTACGCCAGGGGCCTGGAGGACGTGCTGTTGAAGGCTGGCCCGGCAACCGTCGCCGCGGTCGTCGCGGAGCCGGTGCAGGGCGCAGGCGGCGTGATCGTGCCCCCCGCTGACTACTTCCCGCTCGTGCGTCAGATCTGCAGCAGGTACGGGGCGCTTCTGATCGCCGACGAGGTGATCACGGGATTCGGGCGGACGGGGCGGTGGTTCGCAATGGAGCACTGGAACGTCCAGGCAGACCTCATGATCTTCGCCAAGGGCGTGACCAGCGGATACCTGCCGCTTTCGGGCGTCATGCTCACGCGCTCGGTCCACGACACTCTCAAATCGGTGAAGGGACCGTTCATGCACGGGTTCACGTACAGCGGACACCCGACCGCGTGTGCGGTCGCCCTGCGGAACCTGCAGATCCTAGAAGAAGAGCACCTTGTGGAGCGAGCCGCGGAGAGGGGCGCTTACCTCCTCGATCGCCTGCAGCGGCTCCGCTCGCACGACATCGTGGGTGACGTGCGCGGCCTGGGCCTGGTCGCGGGCGTCGAGCTGGTGCGCGACCGGGAAACCAAGGAGCCTTTCGACGTCGCCGCAGGCGTGGCGCGAAACGTGTGGCTGGCGGCGCTGGAGCAGGGCGTAATCGTTCGGCCCCTGGGCGGAGACGTGCTCGCAATCTCCCCGCCGTTCGTGATCACAGAGGAACAGATCGACCGTTTGGTCCTCGTGCTGGACGGGGCAATCACGCGCGTCGAGAAACAGCTCCGGGCCATCGCGTAACCGCCGACCTGTTCAGAGGCGCCGACCGGCGAGCTCCTCGATGAGATCCGCAGCACGCCGCGTGCCGGGACGCGCCTGCAGCCGCGCCGAGGCCGCCTGCGTCCGGCGGCGCAGCGATTCGTCGGCGAGCAGGCGGTCGATGGCGCCGACCATCTGACCGGTCTCGAACGAGTAGGTCGGCAGGTGCACCCCGTGAGAGGTCTCGTGCACGCGCTGGGCGTTGTCGTGCTGGTCCCAGAAGATCGGCAGCACGACCATCGGCTTCCCGAAGTACATACATTCCGTGGTCGTGTTGTTGCCCCCGTGCGTGATGACGAGGTCGACGTGCGGGAGGATCGATGTCTGGGGGAGGAACTCGCCGCCGGTCATGTTGTCGGCGAGCTCGTAAGCCTGGTGTTGGGGGCCCTTGCTGACGATGTACCGATGAGGCGTGCGCGATAGAACCTCGACCAGCCGTTCCATCAGCGCCACGTCGGCCGAGCCGAGCGAGCCGAGGCTGACGTAGATCAATGCCCCGTCTTTGCGAGCGGGCGGCTCCCATGCAGGGTCCGTCGCACGCACGCTGGTCTCGAGGTTGTGCCACGTGGCCGGCAGCGGTCTGCTCCGTGGGTAGTCAAGCTCGGCCGGGTACAGGTACAGGTTGAGCCACGGCGACTCGTGGATGAACTCCAGCTCCGGAAGGGGCGGAGCACCATGCTCGACGCAGAATTCCGAGAACTCCGCCTGCATCCGGCCGACGCGGCGCGCGTACTCCTCGCGGAAGTCGATCCAACCGGTGCGGTCGTCGATGGCGAACCCGGAGAACGTCGGCGGCAGCTCGGGATCCTTCATCTCGAGTGGATTGCACGAAGCGACACGCACCCACGGCCGGCCGCTCGCGGAGATGGCCGGAAACGAGACCACGTTGTCTTCGACAATGACGTCCGGGCGGACGTCGTCGAAGATCGCGGCAAGACGTGCATCCACGTGGCGCGCGCCGTCCACCAGCGCCTGCCAGGTCGGAGCGATGAAGCCTTCGAGCTGTTCCAGCGTCGATCGCCGGAACACCGGCGCCGTGTCACGAATGAAGTCCTTCCAGAACTGGCCCGGAACCTCCGGTTCGGACGGCGCCGGCCCCAGGCGCACCAGCCGCTCCTCGAACCCCTTGGCTTCGAGCGTGCCCTTGAACGACTCCTCCACGACGAACACAACCCGATGACCGCGGCGACGAAGGACGTCCCCGATGCCGACGCAATTGTTCGTCGGCCCGAAGGCGCCCTCGGGAAAGAAGACGAAGGTCTTCGCGGCCGGTTCCAACCTCAAAACTCTGGTGGAGCGTCCATCACCGGGCGCACCTCGATCGGCACCTTGACGAAGGCGACGATCCGCGAGGCGATCTCGATCGCACGGGCCTCGTCCTCGACATCGACGATCCAGTAGCCGACCAGGGATTCCTTCGCGGCATATGGCCCGTCCGTCGCCACGAGGATGCCGTTCTTGATCCTGACGGTTTTCGCCTGGCTACCGTCTGCAAGCCCTTCGGCGCTGACGAGCTCGCCAGACTTCCTCAGATCCTCGTCGAGCGTGCGCATGAACTGGATCATCTCGAGCATCCACTCCCTGCCCATCGTCTCCAATCCGGCCTCGGCCGAGCCGAAGGTCATGATCATGTACTTCATAAGGACGCCACTGTAACCAAGCGCGGACCCCTCAGGAGGTCAGGCCGAGCGCCACGTCGAACGAGTCGTAGCCAGGTGCCGCGAGCGCCCAGCCTCGAGTCTCTTCCCAGGCCTCCGCGAGGTCGAGCAACATGTTGTCCCGGAAACGGGGGGCGGTCACGTGAAGGCCGAACGGAACTCCATTGCGACACCGACCCGCGGGAATCGAAATGGCCGGGTTACCGGTGATGTTCGCGACGTTCGTGTTGTAGACCTCGTCCGGCAGCATGCCCGGCTCGTCCTCCCAGGTGAGGCGGCCGTCGGCCAGGAATCCGGAGGCGGCGACGGTCGGCGAGAGGATGACGGCGTTCTCGCCGAGCAGCTCGTCGAGCTCTCTTGCGTATGCGAAGCGACGCCGCCGCGCGGCCAGGTAGTCGTCGATCGAAACCCCCAGGCCGAACTCCATGAACCTTCGAGCGGACGGGTGCATCCGGTCCAGGTTGACCTGCACGAACTCGCGACCGAGACGATGAACGTGCTCGGTCGCGGCCAGCAGGATCCAGTCGTCATCCGGGTCTCCCGCGGTCCAGAGCTCATCGGGTTCGAGGCGTTTGACGTCCAACCCGAGCAGCACGCCCAGCGCCGTCGCGGCCGCATCGAACATTTCCGCGACCTCATCGTCCAGCGGACCGGCGGGACTGAACCTCGGCGTCGCGTACAGCCTTGAGGGCCTTCCGCCGTTGGCGGGGAGCGGCACCGGGAGCGCGGTCGGATCGCCCTCCACCGGGCCCGCCTCGACCGACAGCAGCAGTCGAAGGTCGGCCACCGAGCTGGCAAAGGGTCCGTCGGTCGAGAAATCGATCCAGTCCGGGATCGGCCGGCGGCCGATCACACCGTTGGTCGGCTTCAGGCCGACGAGCCCGCAGAAGGCAGCCGGGATTCGAATCGAGCCGCCACCGTCGGTCGCCGTCGCGATCGGCGCCATGCCCGCAGCCAGCGCGGCGGCCGAGCCACCGCTCGAGCCTCCGGGCGACCAGTCGAGCGACCACGGGTTCCGGGTGGTTCCGAACAGAAGATTCGATGTGAATCCCTCGGTCGCGAACTCCGGGAGGTTCGTCTTTCCGACCACGATGGCACCGGCGGCCCGCAGGCGCGATGGCACGATGCCGTCCACCGCGGCAGGAGGCGCGCCCGCGAACAGCACGGAACCCTGCGTCGTGCGCATTCCCGCGACGTCCTCGAGGTCCTTCACCAGCACGGGGACCCCCGCAAGCGGCGGTCGGTCGCGGGCCGTCTCCCGATCAAGGGCGCGGGCCTCGGCGACGGCCTCCTCCGCACGAAGGGCGACGACGGCGTTCACGGCAGGGTTCAGGCGCTCGATGCGGTCCAGCGAGGCGAGCACCGCCTCTTCGGCGGACAGGCGTCGCGACGCAATCGCGTCTCGCACGCTCGCGATGACCCCCAAACCTCGCGGGCTCATGGAGCGATCGGCCTGGGCGAGCGCAGCACCTATGCCACGGCGGCCGGCGTCGGGGTCCCCTCAGCGCGCACCTCGGGGTTCGAGAGCACGTAGCCCTCGGACGGCAGCACACTCTTGATCCTGGAAACCGCGACGGACCTCGCGTCGTCCTCCGACTTGGCCTCGACCCCCTGGACGGTGACCACGATCCTGGCCGAGCCCGTGATGGGAGCGATCGACAGCCCGTTCGCCGCCAGCTTCCCCAGCACTGCTGGATCTCCCGTAACCCCCGGCGCCGGCTCCAGTAGCACGCTGACCGAGAAGGACGGGGCCCGCGCATCACCCGGCGCGGCGGATGCAGGCGCCGATCCCCGGCCGCCGATCGGTTTGAACCTGCGCTCCTGGGCGGCGTCGAACAGCGCGTCCAGGTCACGGGTCGAGCGGGCTCCCGTGAACCGTGACGCGATCGAGTACAGGACCGGCACCAGGATCAGCGTCAGCAGCGTGCTCGTGAACAATCCCCCGATGACGACGATTGCGAGCGGAGCGCTGATGAAAGCGCCGCCGCTGTTCCCGCTGACGGCGAGCGGCACGAGGGCGAGCATCGTCGCGAACGCGGTCATGAGGATGGGGCGCAGCCGGTGCCGGCCGCCTTCGATCAGGGCGTCCTGGAGGCCGAGGCCGCGGTCCCGGTACTGCTCGACGAGATCCAGCAGCACGATGGCGTTCGTGACCACGATGCCGATGAGCATCAGGATTCCGATCATGCCCGGCAGCGACAGCGAGGTCCGTGTCAACACCAGCGCGACGATCGCGCCGCTGGCGGCGAAGGGGATTGAGATGAGGAGTACGAGTGGTTTCAAGAGCGACCTGAAGGTCGCGACCATGATCAGGTAGACCAGCACGATCGCGGCCAGGATGGCGACGGCAAACTGGGTCAGCAGCGAGGAGAGCTGCGCGAACACGCCGCCCGTCGACGTGGATGCGCCCGCCGGGAGCTTGAGGCCCGCCAGCGCGCGAGTGACGTCCGCCTGCACCTTCTGAGTGTTGTCGCTTGTGATCGTCCCGGTGATCGACGCGGTGCGATCGCCGTCGGTCCGGCTCACCGCCTGCGGCCCGCTGACCTGCTGGAGCGTCACCAGGGTTGAGAGCGGAACGATACCGAACGCAGTCGGGATCGGCATCCTGGACAGGGCCACCGCGTTGTCGGCGGTGCCAGGTGGCAGCTGAACGCGCACGTTGACCCTGCCCTGCGGCAGCGCCGCCTGGGTGGCGACAATCCCGTTGACCTGCTGAGCGACGATCAGCGCGACCTGCTGAAGTGACAGCCCGGACCCACCGAGCTTGTCCGTCGGGACCAGCTCGTACTGGGGTTTGGACGCCGCCAGGTTCGACTTGATCCCGCTCACACCCGTGACGTGCGACAGCGCCGCCAGCACGAGTGCGTTGGCCTGCACGAGGACGTCCTGGCTGGGCGCGTGCACGTCCACCTGCATCTGGCTGCTGCTCGAGTTGGAGCTGCTCGACGCCTGGCCGATGTCGATTCTCGCCGGCCCGGTGTAAACGTTCAATGCGTGCGTGACCCCTTTCAGCGCCTGGTCATATGCGCCGGTGTTCACGAGCACCGTCACCGAGGCTAGGGTCGGGTCGGCCGGCACGGTGCCGGGGGCGGCGAACGGGTCGGAGATTCCACCGACCGTCGCCTGGAAGGCGCTGATGCCGGGCACTCCTCGGATCAGGTTTTCCACCTTCCGGGTCTCGGCGTCGGTCTGCCCCAACGTCGAGTTGTCGGGCATCGTGAGGGCGATCGGGAAGTTGGGGCTGGCCGACTGGTCGAGAAGGTTGACGCGAAGGAATGGAAGCAGGGCCATCGAGCCGGCGAACATCGCCGCCGCCACGACCAGTGTGATCACGCGATGGCCGGTCGCCCAGCGGATCGCGGGCACATAGATGCCCTGCATCCAGTTGTAGCGCAGCCGCCGCTCGACCTTGTCGGGAGCCGCCGGTCGCAGCAGCCGCGAGGCCAATAGCGGCACGACCGTCACGGCGACGGCAAGCGACGCGATCAGGGCCGTGACGACAGTCAGGGCGAACGGGCGGAAGAAGCTGCCGGCGATGCCGGTCAGGAAGACGATGGGCAGGAAGACCGCGACGGTCGCGAGCGTCGATGACGTGACGGCGGTCGTGATCTCACGCGCGCCGGTGAAGGCGGCGACGAGCGGTTTGTCCCCCTCGGCAACGTGCCGGCTGATGTTCTCCAGCACGACTATGGCGTCGTCGACCACCCGGCCGATGGCCACCATCATGCCGCCGAGCGTGAGGATGTTCAGGGTTATGCCCTGCCACCAAAGGACCAGCAGGGCGACCAGCAGAGAGAGCGGGATCGAGATGCCGGCCACGATCGTCGCCCGGCCGCTCCTGAGGAACAGAAAGATGACGCCGATGGCGAACAGCGCGCCCAGGAGACCCTCCTGGAGGATGGCGGTGATCGCGTTGCTGATCGGGGTGGCCTGGTCCTGGATGCTCGCGAACTGAACGCCGTTGCCGATTCGCGTCTTCAGGTCGGGCAGCGCCGCTTTGACCTCGTTCGCAACCGTGACCGTGTTGCCATCGGTGGCCTTCAGGATCCGCAGACCGATGCTCGGCTTGCCGTTTGTGCGGGTGATCGTGTCGGCGGGGATGGACACGAACTGCACCGAGCCGAGCTGGTTGATCTGGACGGCCGGCGTGGCGGGCCGGCCGGGGATGCTCGGTGGGTTGACGGAGATCTTTCCGATCTGGTCCAGGCTGGTCAGCGAGCCGGAAACCTGGAGCGGAATCACCGTGTTGCCCTCCTTGAGGGCCCCAATCGACTGCACCAGGGTTGCCTGTTGCAAGGCCGCGGCGACCTGGCCGGGGCTGAGGCCGACGGCCGCCAGCTTGGCCGGGTCCAGGGTCACGTCCACCTCGTCGGTCGGCGCTCCCGTGATGACCACGCTCGACACGCCGGCCAGTCCTCTCAGCTTGGGTATCGCCACCGCGCGCAGCTGGCCGGCGAGATCGCCCAGCGACTCGTCCGCGGAAACTGCATATTCGAGGATCGGCAGCGAGCTGGTCGAGAAGTCCTGGAGGGTCGGCGCCAGCGCCTGCTGGGGAAGCAACCCCCTCACCCCGTCCAGCTTCGTCGCCAGGTTCTGGCGCGCGGCGATCGTATCCGCGCCGTCCTTGAAGAGAATGATCACGAGGGATGCCCCCGCCGATGACGTGGACATCACCGAGCTGACCCCGGGCACCCCGTCGACGGCGCTGACCACCGGCAGCGTCACGCCCTGGTCGACGATCTCCGGCGATGCGCCCGGATATGGCGTGACCACGATGAAGGCGGGAAAGGAGATGTTGGGCAGGAGGTCCTGCTGGACCTGGGTGGCCGCGAAGATGCCGGCGCCGAAGAGCCCCACGACGGCCAGCACGACGACCGACCCGAGCTTGAGCGACAGGCGCGTGACGATGTGCACGGCTAGGTCAGCTCCTCCTCTCGACGTCGGCCGGCTGCAGCGAGGACAGCGTTCGGAGATGGCGAGCTACCGCGAATGTGCGCATCTCCGCGGGTCATTGTCCGGTCGGCTCTGTAACAAATTCAGTAAGAGCCTAGCAGCACGTTCCGTGGCGAATCCCGTCGTTGGATCACTCGCCCGATTGCGGTCCGCGCACCCGCACCTACCTTAGACTGCGGCGAATGGGTGGGCGCGATGACGGAGTCGTCGGGCCGGTCGATCCGATGCAGGTACCCCGGTTCGCCGGACCGACGACCTTCGCTCGCCTCCCGACGCTGGATTCGGTCGGACGCGCCGAGGTCGCGATTCTCGGCGTGCCGTTCGACAACGGCGTGGTGTACCGGCCCGGAGCGCGCTTTGGGCCCGGCGCCATCCGCGCGGGGTCCAGGATGCTCCGTCCGTTCAACGCCTGGACCAACGCCGAGCCGTTCGCGCAGCAGGTTGCCGATGCGGGCGACGTCGCGTGCACACCATTCGCGATCGACCAGGCGATTCGTGAGATCGAGGCGGCTGCGAAGGCAACCTCCGAGCGCGCGTCTCACCTTCTCGCACTCGGCGGCGACCATACGATCGCCCTACCTATGCTGCGGGCCGCGACGGCCCGTTTCGGGCACCTGGCCCTCGTTCATTTCGATGCTCACCTGGACACCTGGAACACCTATTTCGGGGGGGCGCGTTACACGCACGGCACGCCCTTCCGGCGTGCGGCTGAAGAGGGCCTGCTCGACCTGAAACGGTCGATCCATGCCGGTACTCGCGGACCGCAGTTCTCGGCCGCGGACCTGCCGGACGATGCGGCGTTGGGCTTCCGCTTGATCGATGGGCGAGCGATCGACGAGCGTGGTGCGCCGGCGATCGCAGCTGAGATCCGCGACATCGTCGGGCAGGCGGCCGTGTACGTCTCCCTCGACATCGACGTCCTCGATCCGGCCTTCGCCCCCGGCACCGGCACTCCGGAGGCGGGCGGCTGGAGCAGCCGCGAGGCGATCGCGATTATTCGCGGCCTGGCCGGCATCCGTCTCGCCGGGGCAGACGTCGTCGAGGTGGCGCCGGCCTACGACCACGCCGAGGTCACCGCGATCGCCGCTGCGAACATCGTGTACGAGCTGCTCTGCCTGTTCAGCATCGCGGCGGCCACGCCTTAGGCACAGCGCCACTAAACGGGGACCCTGCCGGCCCACCCGTGGGCGCGCTCGAGCTGGCCCGCGAGGCTGAGCAGCCCCGCCTCGTCCCCATACCGGCCGGTGAACAGCACGCCGATCGGCAGCCCCTCGTGGTTCCAGTCCAGCGGCACCGACATCGCGGGGTTTCCATTGAGGTTGGCGATCGCGTTCCAGGGGTTGAACGAAAGGTCGTAGCGCCACCACTCCTTCGCGCCCCCGTACGACTTGTTGAGCAGCCCGAGCGGAAGCGGTGGTTGCGCCAGCGTGGGCGTGAGCCACGCATCGTATTTGTCGAAGAAGGGCGCGATGGCGCGCGATGCGGCGTGGAGCAGGTCGACCGCGTGCACCATCTCGACGGCGCTTACCGTGCGTCCGAGCTCGATGAGCTCCCAGGTCGTGATTTCCAGCTCATCGTGGCGTGGAGGCCGCCCGATTCTCGAGGCGACCAGCTCGAGGTCGGTGGCATTGCCCACCGACCAGATCGTGACCATCGGTTCGAGCAGAACCTCCTCGTCGTAGACGGGGTCGTCCTCCACTACGTGATGGCCGAGCTCCTCCAGGCGCCTGGCCGTCGCCTCGACCGCCGTCCGGCAATCCGCGTGCACCGCGATCCCGAGCGGTGCCCTGGCGCTCCATGCGATGCGCATCGGCGCCGGGTCTCGCTTCACTTGATCGAGGTATGTCCCTGGCGGCGGGGAGGGCCAGTACGGGTCGCCCGGTGCGGGTCCCGAGGTGGCGTCCAGGAGCGCTGCGCTGTCCCGAACCGTCACCGTGATCGCACCCTCGACGGCGAGCCCGGAGAGAACCTCACCGGCATCCGGGCCGAATGAGATCCGCCCGCGCGTCGGCTTGAGCCCGAACACGCCACAGCAGGACGCCGGAATCCGGATCGAGCCCGCGCCATCGCTCGCGCTTGCGGCCGGCACCATCCGTGCCGCGACGGCTGCAGCGGAACCGCCACTGGATCCACCAGCAGTTCGCCCCAGGTCCCAGGGGTTGTGGCAGGGCCCGAACAGCTCCGGCTCGGTGGTCGAATGGTTTCCGAATTCAGGCGCGGCCGCCCTGCCGACGATGACGATGCCCGCCCGGCGCAACCTCGCCACGAGGCCGCCATCGTGGTCGGCTACGAAGTCTCGCAGCGCCCGCGAGCCATCCGTCTGCCGAACGCCCGCGCAGGGCTCTCCCAGGTCTTTCATCAGGAACGGGACACCGGACAGTGGACCGGATGGCAGCGCAGCCGCCGCCCTCCTCCGGGCCTCCTCGAACATCGGAGTGGCCAGGCAATTCAAGCGCGGGTTCAGCGCCTCGATCCTTGCGATCGCGGAATCGACCAGCTCGAGTGCGGTGACCTCGCGGCGGCGGACGAGATCGGCCTGGCCGATGGCGTCGTGCTCCCAGAGGTCGGTCATCGCGATTGCGGCGCGATCAAAAGACCGGACGGCGCTCGGGGGCGTCGAACCATGGGAACCGCTGCTCGTGCGCGGCCGCCACCCGCTGCACGAACGGCGCGGTGTGATCGGCGACGAAATCGCGCAAAGCGAGCGACCCGAGCGTGTTCTTGTGCCCCGCGATCGGCGCCTCCTCCTTGACCGCGACCGGGAGGCCTTCCAGGGGGCGCGGGGGCGCCCCGCCGGCGGAATACCGCGCCTCGGACGCCCGCGCCTGGACTAGCGCCTCGTCGTAGAAGGTCTGCGCGAAAGCGTTGATTGCAGGCTCGACCTCTGCGGCGCGATCGATGACCGCCTGCATCAACTCGACGGGCGAGAGCTTGCGGGAGCGGAACAACCTCACGGCCTCGATCGCGGACAGGTAGTCGATGTCTTTTGTCACAGGTTTCTCTCTACCCGTGAGTCCTAACCGAATCTCCCTCTCGCCTGCAGGGGGAGAGGGCTGGAGGGTGAGGGGCGTTAAGCAGGACCGCCACGCTCATCCGGTTACGATCGGTATTCGCTGCTCCGGCTTCCAACCCGGTCTTGGAACGCTGGAGCGGAGCACCTTGGTGTAGTCGGCCTGGGGGTGATCGAGCACCTGCGCCGTCTCACCACGTTCGACCAGCCGGCCGCGCCACATCACGACGATCTGCTCGGTGAGCTGGCGCACGACGGCAAGGTCGTGGCTGATCAGGACGAACGAGATCGCCGTCTCGTCGCGGATGTCGGCGAGCAGGTTGAGCACCTGTGCCTGTATCGAGACGTCGAGGGCGGCTACGGACTCGTCCAGGATGAGCACGCGCGGTTCGGCCGCCAGGGCCCGCGCGATCGCGACGCGCTGCCGCTGCCCGCCGGAGAGCGCCCGCGGCAGAGCCCGCGACTGGCGGGAATCCATGCCGACCAGGTCGGCCAGCTGGCGCACCCGCTCCGCGCGTCGCTGCGCCGACCAGCCCTGGTGCATCCGGAGCACTTCGTCGATCGCGTCTTCCATCGTCTGTCGCGGATCGAGGCTCGTGTAGGGGTCCTGGAAGACGATCTGGACCTCGCGGCCACGCAGGCGGCGCTCGCGCGTGGACCGCGCCGGCGTCGAACGGTCCCGGCCGCAGGCGCGGATCGTCCCACGGGTGGGTCGCTCGAGACCGATGATCATCCTCGCCACGGTGGTCTTGCCCGAGCCCGACTCGCCGACGATCGCGAGCGAACCACCTTCTGGAACCGTGAACCCGACGTCGTCGACGGCCACGAGCGGCCCGTACTCCTTGCGGAGCCCTTCGACCTGGAGCACCGGCTCAGGCATGAAGCTCGACCTTGAGCCGTCCGAGCAGCTCGACGGCGCGAGCGCAGCGGGTGAGGCCGCCGTCGAGCTCGATGAGCGCCGGCCGACGCTCACGACACACGTCCGCAGCATGCGGGCAGCGGGCGGTGAAGGCGCATTCGTTTGCCGGAGCCTCGAACGCGGAGAGCGGCCGTCCGGTGATGGCCGTGAGGCGGTGCGCGGTGGCCTCGATGCTGGGGCGCGCGGCTGTGAGCGCGGCCGTGTACGGGTGGAGGGGCTGGTCGTGTAGCCGGTTTGACTCGCGAACCTCCACCACCTGGCCCGCGTACATCACGACCGTTCGATCGCAGATGGCGGAGGCGAGCTCCAGGTTGTGGGTGATGAAGAGCATCCCGAGGTGGAGCCTCGAACGCAGGTTGTCGAGAATCGCCAGCACCTCGGCCTGGGTCGTCACATCGAGGGCCGTGGTTGGCTCGTCGGCGAGCAGCAGTCGCGGTTCGGTCAGCAGCGCGCTCGCGATCATCACGCGCTGAAGGAGGCCGCCCGACAGCTCATGCGGATACTGGCGCAGGCGACGCTCTCCGTCCTCGATGCCGACGCTCTTCAGGAGAGCCACGGCGCGCCGTGCTGCCTCGGCCACCGGCACGCCCGCGTTGGTTCGAAG
>JBGPOC010000003.1:0-24033 GCA_041487825.1 Candidatus Dormibacteraceae bacterium
GCCACCGGCAATAAGGAGGTGACTCAACATGGAGGCGAAATCGGAGGTCTCGATCGAGACGCTCAAGGCATTCCTGGAAGCCTTCAACCGCCACGACCTGGATGCGGTCATGGACTTCTTCTCGGATGATCCGGTGCTGGAAATGCCGCGCGGATCATCACCGTGGGGCACTCGGGCTCAAGGTCGTGACGAGGTTCGTCGCCTCCTCTCGACAAGGTTCGCCGGCATTCCGGATGTCCATTACGGACAGGGTCGGCACTTCGCGATCGGCGACAGGGGCGCATCCGAATGGACGCTGACCGGTACTGCCGGTGGAAAGGAAATCGAAGTTCGAGGCTGCGACCTGTTCGAATTCTCGAACGGCAAGATCAGCCGGAAGGATTCGTATTGGAAGATCGTCGAATGAACATCGCCGGCGGCTGATGTTGCAGTGACTACAGCAGCTGGTTGACCAGGGCCTCGACCTGCGCGAGCGAAGCCGGTGTTGCTGTCGCGGTGATGGCAACGAGACTCGATCCCTTTGTCGCCACCACGCCCTCGTTGTCCTTACCACCGCCCAGTGATTGCAGGAAGGAACGAGCCTGGTCGCCCACTCCCGACACGCTCGTGTATTTGACCGGGAACCGGTCGCTGAACTTCGAGATGTAGGACGGATCGATGTTCGTCAGCAGCTCGATGATCACGTTGTACGACTGGGCGTGGTACTCGCACGCCACGCCCGTTGCACCACCCGGAAGCGCCGTGCTCCCGCTGAAAGGAACGCCCACCGGCTTGGGAAGGGTGATCCCCAGCGCGGATCCGACCCTGGCGGCGGTGGGGCAAGTGGGCGATGCCGGTGTCGTTGCGGGGGTTGCGATAGGCGCCGCGCTGACCGTCGGGGCGGGCGTGGCGCTTGCGGTCGTCGACGAGCCGCAGGCCGCGACCAGGGCCAGGCACGTGAAAGAAAGCGCAACCGCCGCGCGGCGTTGGACGTACCCGACCTGTCTCATGAGTGGTCCGGCCGTCAACGTATCACTACGATGGGGCGAGTTCGCGGCGTAGCCGCTCGTCCCGCCCGATCCGGGACCTTCAGCCCTGTTAGAAGGCGGTCGCGCCAGCGACTCTAGTTTCGGGCGCGGCGCACGCGATCCAGCCGCCCGGAGGGATTTGGAGATGAAACGCGGATGGATTGCGGTGCTGTCGGCGTCGGCACTTGCGTTGCTCGGGACGCCCGCCCTTGCGGCAGGGACGGGCAGCACATCGATACAGGGTGCGGAGGCGATCTGGTACTTCGATCAGGGCGGCGTCGCCACGTCGGTGCTCATCCGCCCCGTCGTTGAGCGAGACCAGGCGCCCGGGGCGCCGAACCAGCGCACCGTCGGTGTCAACGTCCAGGTCCTGCACGATTACATCGATCCGGCCACCGGCGATAAGGTTGAGACCCTCTGGGTCAGCGATCCCTACTACGCTCCGGCGACGACGCTGACCGTCGACGGTCTCAAGTCGGCGAGCGTTAGAGCAAGCGTCACGCTCGTCAACACCGAAGGCGGCGGCGGGCCCGGACCAACCGGTCCGTACCACGTGAACGTCGCCGCTGACTGGACGCCCAGCGGCGGGACCACGAAAACGGTCAACAACGCGTGGGACACCGAATTCGGGATGAAACTCCTCCAGAAGAATTCCTCCAGCAGCCGGCCCGCGCTCGCGACGGGCTCGATGACCGGGGACCTCAACTTCGGATCGCTAGGCCCGACGGACGGGACGCTGGCGACGGGACGCTCGTTCCAGATGTTCCAGCCGAGCCCGAACGAGTCCGCGCTTGCGGCGATGCTGGCGGTGTCGAGCGCGCAGAACAAGTCCACGAGTCATATCAGCGGCGCGACCTCTGGCTGGCTGGCCGGCGACCCTAAGAACACACAGGTCTGGCTGAGCGTCGAGCAGAATCACAACTCCAGCGGTGGCGCTTCGCCTGTGACCACGTGGGTCGAGGTGATCCAGGACTATTGCGACACGACTACGGGTGAGTCGGTGTCGCTGGATGTGTTCTCGGAAATGGTCACGGCCGCGTCGGGATCGGTCGACCCGTCGATGCAGCACGCTGCGGTGAGCGCCACTTTCTCGGTCTCGGGGTACGAATTTGTGACGCCCGGATGCACTGAGCCGACTGGAGAACCGACCTACAGGCTGATCGGGCCCTTCAACATCACCGTCTCCGCAGCCTGGACAGCGACGGGGGCGATAACCCACTACCGAACGCTGTTCATCGAGCGATCCCCCGACACCTCGACACGCGTGCGGTACGACGCGAGGGCTCGACAGGCCTCGGCCAGCGGCTCCATCAGCGGCGACCTCGCCACCGCGCCGCTCACGGACGTGGTCAACGCGTTTATGTACGACGAGCTCAGCCAGAGCTCGGGGAGCTGAGCGAGCGGCGTATGTAGGGCTCAGGCGCGCCGTTCCGCCGCGCCGGCAGGCTTTCTCCTCCGGCTTCTGAGCGGCCGCTTGCGGCCGGCGAGAAGGCATCCGCCGACGATTCCATCCATCGTGCCGGTGGCGTTCTGGACATAGTTGTCATCTCTTGAACGAACCGCTCGCCGAGCTTCATGTTCACCTGGAGGGCAGTGTCCGCCGCGAGACGGCCATGGCGCTCGCGGTGGCACGCAGCCTCCCGCCACCCCCGGAATACCAGTACAACGACCTCGCCGGTTTCATGAAGGTCTACCTGGAACTCAGCCGGTACATCGTTACGATCGAGGACTTCGAAAGAGTCGTCGTCGAGCACGGCGAGGCCATGCGCCGCCAGAACATCACCTACGCGGAGGTCAGCGTCAACCCGAGCCTGCACGAGGGCGACGGCTGGCTCGAAGGGATAACGCGGGGTCGGAGGCGAGTCCTGGACGAGCTCGGCGTCGAGATCGCGTGGCTGGTCGAGCTCGTGAGGGGGGCGAAGCCTGCTGCCAACGAGCGAGTCCTGGATATCGCTGTTGCAACCGATGGCGCGGTCGGGCTCGGCCTCGTCGGAGACGAGTCAATCGCGGGATCTCATCTGAAGCCGATCATCGATCGCGCTCGTAAGGCAGGCCTTGGCTTCATGCCCCATGCCGGCCGGGCAGGAGGTCCCGACGTCGTGCGAGAAGCACTTGGACTTGGAGCGACACGGATTGCGCATGGGGTTGCAGCAACCCGTGACCGGTCGCTCCTCCAGGCGCTCGCCCATAGCGATGTGTGCCTATGCGTATGCCCGTCGAGCAACGCGCGCATCGGACTCAGGCCGGATTACCAGGCCCTGGCGAAGGCGGGCATCATGCTCACCGTCAACACCGACGATCCGGCGATGGTGCCGACGACGCTGCTGGCGGAGCTGGCTCTGGCGGCGGATGTTCATGGCCTGAACAGAGAGGCCCTGCTCGCAGCCGCCTGGAAGCATCGGTTCGGCTCCGCCTGATGGGCTACCTCCCGACCGGCCTTCGTTGAGCGCGGGGAGTGCTCGCGGCCTGGCCGGAGCTATGTGAAAACCGCGCCGCCGTTTGGGCTTATGAACTGGCCCATGAAGAAGTTGCCTTCGTCCGATGCCAGCATGACTGCCGGTTCGGCGATCTCTTCAACCGTTCCGAGTCGTCCTGCAAGGATCTCTGCTTCCTTCTTGATCCACTCCGGACTCATGTCGGCCAGGATGAGGTCCGTGGCGATCGGCCCTGGGCCGATGCTGTTGACGCAGATGCCGGGGCCGACCTCGAGCTGGAGCGCTCGAGTGAAGCCCTCGACGCCGGCTTTGGCCGCGCAGTAGTGCGCCTGGGTCGCCCTTCCTTTGCGCGCAAGCTCCGAACTGATGTTGATGATCTTTCCAACCGGGTCCGTCGGCATGTGCGGGAGCGTGAACTTCGTGGCCAGGAACACTCCCCGCAGGTCGGTGCCGATCAGCCGGTCCCATTCGTCGACCGGCATGTCCCGCACGCTGAACTCCTTACCGATCGCCCCGGCATTGTTGACCAGGATGTTGATGCGTCCGTAGCGGCCGACCGTCTCCTCGACGGCGCGGCGCGCGTCCGACTCGTCAGCCGCGTCAGCCTGGATCGCGAAGGCCTCCCCCCCGCCGGCCTCGATCGCCGACACGACCTCGCGGGCCGCATCCTGGCGCACGTGATACGTGAAGGCGACCCGGGCGCCCTCGCGCGCGAACGCCTTGGCGATCGCGGCGCCGATGCCGCGACTGCCACCGGTGATCAGGGCCGTGCGACCCGCCAACCTGCCGTTCGGCATCAGGGCCTCCAGCGGCCGTCTAATCCGAGGTTCTTGTCGATTACTTTGCCGTGCCGGCCATCGCGCCTTCGGTCGTGGCCGAAGGGCCGCTCATCTCATGCCGAGGAGCCAGCATGTAGGCGATGACGCCGAGCACAGCGAGGATCACGGTGACCAGGAGCACGCTGTAGTTCTGGTACCAGGGAAGGTCCGGGGTTCGCGGCCACCAGACGTTGACCAGCTCGAAGACGGTCCAGATCGTGGCGACGACGGTCACCGCCATGCTGGCTTTCCCAAGCGTGAACGGACCGGCCACATGCCGTCCCCTGCTCTGCAGGATCAACTGAGAGACGATCACGAAGCCGTACGAGATGAAGAAGCCCGCGACCGCGACGCTCAGCAGAGTGGTGAACACCTGGGACGCGCCGATGTTGATGAGCAGGATGACGATGGAGACCGCAGCCGTGAAACCGAGTGCCATCACGGGCAGCTTGCGGCCTGCGGTCAGCGTCGTGAAGAAGCCGCCACCCGGAATGACGCGATCGCGCCCCATCGCGTAGAGGGTGCGCGAGCCGGCCGTGTGGAGCGCCACCATGCTGCCGATGAAGCCCAGGGCGATAAGGATCAGAACGGGCTTCTCGAACGCGCTGCCGAAGTGATACGTCACGGTCTGGATCACCGGGTCGGTGATGTTGCCGGTCATCGCGGCCTTGATGTCGGGTATCGCCAGGATCGAGGCGAGCGTGACGAAGACGGTGATGATGCCGATGCTGACCATTACGCCAACAATCGCGCGAGGCACGTTCCTGGCGGGATCGCGGACTTCCTCTGCTATCGATCCCGCGGCGTCGAACCCGAGGAACGTCCAGCCCATGAACGCGATGGCGCCGAACCAGCTGAGCCACAGCCAGTTGAAACCGCTGTCTGTGCTGTAGGACTGAGTCAAGACGTCGAACCCGTGGACCCGGAAGAAGAAGAAAAAGGCAATTGCCAATCCAAGCGTGGTGGTGAGCTCGGCGATGAGGAAGAGGCTGACGAAAAGCTTCAGGATCGACTGGGCGATGCTGTTGACCGCCATGCCGATGACGACCATGACGATGGCCAGGAAGATGATCGTCAGCTTTGAGGGGTCGGTGACCCCGATCCCGGGCAGGATGAAGCTGGCCGCGGCGTAAGCGCAAGTGGTCATGGCGAAGACCATCGTCCACCAGTAAGCCCAGGCGGAAAACCAGCCGGAGACATTGCCCGTCTGCTTGCGCGTCCACTGGTACACGCCGCCTTCGAGAGGCCAGGCGCTAGCGACCTCGGCGAGGATCAGAGACACGAGGAACTGGCCGACAAGGACCACGAGGAGGCCCCAGAAGAACGTCGGCCCGGCCGCACCAAGGGCCAGGGCGAACACGCCGTAGAAGGCCACGATCAGCGACGTGTCCGCAAAGCTGATGGCGAACGCGTGGAAGAAGCCAAACTCGCGGCGAAGCTCGGGGTGGTAGCCCAGCTGCGCTATGTGGGCATCGTCGAGGTCGGCCATGTCGCCCCTCACGACCTGCCTCCGCGGCTGCTCGTCTCGACCAATGCGCACAGGTACGACGTATCCATCAGCCGTTGCCTCCCCCAAAATACGAACTGATTGCCGCTCGGAGCGCATTCTCGTCTGGGCTCGTGGGACTGTCAAGCGAGCCTCACATCGAGCCCCGGATCTCGCCCCCGTTCGGATGCAGCGTCTGGCCGACGTACGCCCGCGCGGTTTCGGTGGACAGGAAGACGACGGTGCGGGCCACATCGTCGGGGGTCCCAATCCGGCCGGCCGGGATGTTCTTGGCATAGATCCGGTGCATCTCCTGGAGCGAAACACCGGCGTCATCTGCGTCCACCTGGAGCTGAGGCGTATCGATGATCCCTGGCGCAACCACACTCACGTAGATGTTCTCGGAGGCAAGCTCGCGGCCGAGCGAACGCCCAAGGGAGATCAGCGCCGACTTCGACGCCGAGTAGCCGCTCGCGTTCTCCCACCCGATCGGTCCCCAAAGCGAGCTGAACAGAACGATCCGTCCCTTCCCGAGCTTGCGCATGCCCGGTAGGACAGCCGTGATCACGTCCATGTGACCCGTCAGGTTGATGTTGACCTGCTCCCACCATTCGCCTGGGTCCTGCTCGAGGAATGGCTTCATGGTCATGCGCGCCGCGTTGCATACGAGCACCTCGATGGGGCCGAGAGCCGCCTCGACCTCGCCCACCATTCGGCGGACCGCAGCCGGGTCGGCGATGTCGGCGGGAGCGGCGAAGCCACCCATCTCGCCCACGACGCCCTTGAGCCTCTTGTCGTCGAGCCGGGCGTTGACGGCGACCCGGGCGCCCTCCGCCGCCATCCGGATCACGATGCCCTTGCCGATCCCCTGTGCCGCTCCGGTCACGAGGCAGACAACGCCGTCGAGCTTGCCCATGTCAGACCACCGCTCCGGCCGCGGGGCTCAGCACCTGACCGACGAAGAAATCGCCATCGTCGACCAGGAAGATGACGGTGTCAGCCACCTCATCCGGTGTGACGTGCACCGTCGTTCGGGTGGTCTCGTGCAGCGGGCCGACCGCAATGCAGTTGACACGCACCCCCTTCGGGGCGACTTCGAGGGCGAAGCTCTTGGTGAAGGCCAGGATGCTTCCGGTGGCCGCCGCGTAGTACGACTCGCCCGGGATCCCGGCCAGCGCCAACCAGGAAGAGATCGTGACCACCGTGCCGCGCCCGGCTCGCACCATCCCGGGTACAGCGGCAGCGCAGGCATTGGTGGTGGCGCCGAGGTGGGCTGACAGAAGTCGCTGCCAGCGATCAGGGCTCATCTCGCCGAAGGGGGCCGCATCGTAAAGCTCCGGCGCGGTGACCAGGACCGAGATGGGACCCAGCTCCTTGGCGACGCGTTCGGCGGCGGCCTTCGTCGCGGAGCGGTTGGTGAGATCGACCGAGATGGCAAGGTCGGCCGGCCCAGCTTCTTCATCCAGGCCGCCGACGCTGAAACCCTCAGCCCGCAACCGCGAAACGATGGCGCGGCCGACCAGCCCCGCCGAACCCGCGACAAGGGCAACCCGCTTGCCAGCACGTGCTGTGCCCATCGAGCGACATCCTCCTTTCTCGGCCGGCGCTGCGGGCCCGGTCCCGGGCTGCGATCATAGTCACTTCCTATGACCGGATCCTCCCTGCCGGACGCAACCCAGAATCCGCGGTTCACCGGGTTGCGGAGCTTCATGCGGCTGCCGGGCGCCACGGACGAAAAGGTGCCTGACGTCGCGATCGTGGGCATCCCCTTCGACACGGCGGCGAGCTTTCGCCCAGGCCAGCGATTCGGACCCTCCGCCGTCCGTGACATCTCGGTGCTCCTTCGTCCGTCCAACCAGTTTCACGGGATCAACGCCTTCGACCGCGTGAACGTGGTCGACTCCGGAGATGTGCCCGCGATCCCCGGCGACATCAAGACCACTTACGAGCTGATCGCGGCGCGGTACGCGGACCTCGCAGCCAGGGGCACGGTTCCCATCGGAATCGGCGGGGATCATTCGATCACGCTGGGCGAGCTCCGCGGCATGGCGAAGGCGCTGGGGCCGGTTGCGCTCGTTCAGCTCGACGCGCACTGCGACACCTGGGACAACTACTGGGGCATTCGCTACACGCACGGCACGCCGTTTCGAAGGGCGGTCGAGGAGGGACTCCTCAACGTCGAGCACTCGATCCAGGTGGGCATGAGGGGCACTGAGTACGCTCCCGGCGACCTTGACGAGTCGCGACGCCTCGGGTTCGAGGTGATGACGACGCCCGAGATGCTAAAGCGCACGCCGGCCGATGTTGCGAAGGCGATTCGCGAGCGGGTCGGGGACGTTCCGGCCTTCCTGACCTTCGACGTCGACTTCTTCGACCCCGCGTACGCGCCGGGAACGGGCACTCCGGAAGTCGGGGGCCCGACGAGCGCGTTCGGTTTGGAGATCGTGCAGCACCTGGCCGGCACTCCTTTCGTCGGATTCGACACTGTCGAAGTTCTGCCCGCCTTCGATCCCACGCAGACTACGGCCCTGCTCGCCGCGACTCTGGTCTTCGAGTTCATAGCGCTGGTGGCGCTGAGTCCGAAGAGAGCCCAGGGGGACGGGCGGGCGCACCGGGGCGCGCGCAGCTAGAGCTCGAACTCGGTCCGGAGCGCCTTCACCAGGTGATCGGCCAGCATGCCGAGGACCTTGCGGCCGATCGCCTCTGATGCCTCGGTCGGGTGCCACAACACGCCGCTTTTGGGTATGAACTGCCGGGGCGCCGGCACCACGTCCCACGCGGGATGCCTCTCGGCCTGGTCGTCGGCGATCCTGTCTCGCCTCACGAGATCAGGCCTGATCAGGTACATGAGCGAGGTCTCGATGATCGACGCATGCTCGACGTCCCAGCCTGGGAAGCCCTTGGGAAAGACCTCGGTGATCTCGGCGTCTGAGAACTGCGGAAACGGGTTCTCGAGGATAAGCATCCGGACGTCGGGATGGCGAGCCGATGTCAGATCGCACGCTTCCCAGATGTAAGCGGCGTTCTCGTAGTGCCAGTTCTGCAGACAGATGCGGCGGAATCCGGCGCGCGCAAGGCCTGAAAGGACCTCGTGAACCGTCGTGATCAACGTTTGCGCGCGTAGCGACAGCGTGCCGGGGAAGGTCTCGCCGCCACCGCTGAGCGGCCTGGACATTGCACCGAAATGGATCGGTGGCGCGATGACCAGGTCCAGCTGCCGTGACGCCTCGGTCGCGATGGCGACGGGGATCAGGACGTCGGTGTTCAGAGGCAGATGAGGGCCATGCTGCTCGGTCGAGCCAAGGGCGAGGACGACCGGCGTGTTCGCCTTTGCCGCTTCGGCGACCTCCGGCCAGGTCATCTCCTCCATCAATCGCGTGGTTGCCATGCGGTTCTTAGCACTCTAGGCTGCACCGGGAGGCGTTGGCAACACACCTGCGATCCGAGCACACGCATTGGGGCGAGCGATTTCCGCGCACCTCGTGGTTCGAAGTGCGCGAGCTGGAGCCTGGCGTGCACCTGCTCAGCGAACCCGGCCACGTGAACTCGTTTCTCATACAGGGCTCGAAGTCCGCCGTTCTTCTCGATACAGGGCTTGGGGTGGCCAACATCCGGGCCGTCGCCGAGGAACTGACCGACAAACCTCTGCTCGTGGTCAATTCGCACTATCACTTCGACCACAGCGGCGGCAACACGCTGTTCGATGAGATCGCCATCCATCGCGAGGGGGCGCCCCTCCTCGCGAAGCCCGCGCCGGACGGCCTCGCCGAGGGCTACATGGAGTACACCAAGAGGCTGCTCGAGGCGTGGGGACCGTACAAGCGCGCGGACGATCTCTACTTTCACCTGATCACGATCGAGCGACTGATCCGGCCGCTGCCAGACGATTTCGACCCGACCACCTACCGGATAGTTCCCACACGAGCCACACGTCTGCTGGAGGACGGCGACGTGCTCGACCTGGGCGGCCGGCGCCTGGAGGTGCTCCACACGCCCGGCCATTCGCCGGACTGCATCTGCGTGCTGGACCGGGCCAACGGCCTGCTGTTTGGCGGCGACACGGTCAACACCGGCCCCGTGTACGCGCAGCTCGAAGACTCGAATCTCGAGAAGTTCGCGGGCTCGCTCGACCGTCTGGCACGCATGCGA
This sequence comes from Candidatus Dormibacteraceae bacterium, assembly GCA_041487825.1. Lineage (GTDB taxonomy): Bacteria > Chloroflexota > Dormibacteria > Dormibacterales > Dormibacteraceae > Palsa-872. The sequence goes on from JBGPOC010000003.1 coordinate 9,896, forward strand.
GATGACGTTCGCAGGGTTTTCGTCTGCCACTACATGAGGCTCGAAAACGAGCCCTCACTCCTCATCGAGATGGCGGATGGCTTCCAGCGGTTGCTGGCGGGAGACGTGGAGCTGCGCGACAACTTCGACTGCTTGAACGTCCCAGTCAAAGAGGCTTGCTTCGACCATTTCTCGGTCTTCATCGCCGGGCCGGCGGGCCCGGCCCAGCTCTAGTCGTGAGGTAACCCATGTCGAAGAAGGAAGCTCCCGTGCACCCGGCGCTCTCTCGGCGGGGCGAGGGTGTGTGCGCCGACGGCCTGTTCGAGATGCCGACACGAGCGGTGTTCGGGAGAGGGGTGGCGAGCCGGGTGGGCGAGGTGGCGCGCGAGCTCGGCGGCAGCCGCGTGATGCTGGTGACCGATCCGGGGGTGCTCGCCCTGGGCATCGCAGACCGCTTGATTGCAGAGCTGCACGCCGTTGGCATCTCGGTCACCGTTTTCGATCGCGTCCAGCCCAACCCGCGGGACTTCCACTGCCTCGAGGCAGCGGAGCTGGCGCGCCAGGGCTCGGTGGACCTGTTCATCGGCGTCGGCGGAGGATCGGCCATCGATACCGCCAAGTGCGCGGCCGTCCTGGTCACGAACGGAGGTCATCCTCGTGACTGGGAGGACTTCGGGGCGCTGACGGCCACACCGACGCCGGTGATCGCGCTCCCGACGACCTCCGGTACGGGGAGCGAGGTATCGCCGTCCGCGATCATCACCGACACGGTCCGGCGGAAGAAGATGAACCTGTTCGACCCCCGAATCTGCCCTCGGGTCGCGCTGGTCGATCCCGACCTGACGATGTCGATGCCACCCGCGCTCACCGCCTCGACGGGAATGGATGCGCTGAGCCATGCGGTCGACTCGCTCCACTGCCGACTGGCCACACCGGCGTCTGATGCGATGGCGCTGGAGGGCGCGCGGCTGATCGCGCTCTATCTCCGTCGCGCGGTTGCGGAACCTTCGAACGTGGAGGCTCGATGCGGGATGGCCCAGGCCAGTCTCGTCGCCGGCCTCTCCGTCGGCATCACCGACGTGTCCGGATGCCACTGCCTCGCGGAGTCGATGGGCGCCGTGTATGACCTCCCGCACGGTGTCTGCTGCGCAGTGACGATGCCGCTGATCATGGATTACAACCTGCCTGTCAGCGAGGACAAGTACATGCGGCTGGCGGGGGCATTCGGGATCGAGAGAGCGATGCGCTCAGACGCGGAACTGGCCCGGGCGGCCGTCGACTACGTGCGCGAGCTCAACCGCGACCTCGGGATTCCAGAGCTCCGCGACCTGATCAAGCGCGAGGACGTTGACCTGCTGGCCGAGAAGGCGGCCGCCAACACGAGCCGGCCGTCCAACCCGCGCGAAGCTGATACGGATGCGTTTCGAGCGATGTTCGCTAGCGCCCTGGACTAGGGATTTGACGAGCTTTCGCGCGGCTACCCACGATGACGCGCAGTTCGCCGCCTCGGCGGCCAGCGCCACCGACCACGATCATCCGCAGGTCGCGGAGGAGCTGCTCGAGAGATGGATCAACACCGAGAAGGCTTCCAAGGTGAGGCGCTTCATCGTCCAGGAAGACGGGCTCGATCGCGGCTGGATCTCACTTGTCCAGCCGGGAGACATCGGTGGTTCGGCGACCTACCTGAACGTCCTGGTCCCGGCGGCTGCCAAGCACCTCCTTGCGGAGGCGGTCGTCTTCGGCGAGGCGCAGGCGCGGGAGATGGACGCATCGGTGCTGATCTGCGCAGTGCGAGAGGACAACCAGCACGCGGTCGAGTGGCTGCGCGGCAAAGGCTGGATGCAGGAGCGGAAAGCGCGTTTCTGGCGACTCGATCTGGGGGCCAACGCGGACCGCATCCGCGAGCTCCGCAGCGCCGCTCAGCGGAGGCTCGCGTCGTCGGACGTCGTGATCAGAACGGTGGCGGACCTCGGGGGCGAGGCATTCCTTCGCCAGCTCCTCCCCGTGGCGCACGAGGCCGTCGCCGACATCCCGAAGAGCGTCGAGTACGTCCCCGAACCCTACAAGGAATGGGTCGTCTGGATGCGGCCGCCGGCCGTCCTGCCGGAGCGCATCTGGGTGGGGTTGATCGAAGGCCGGCCGATCGGCTATTCCTATCTCGCCTACCGGCCGAGCGTGGTGGAGACCGGCTTCACCGGGGTGTTGCGCGAGCAGCGCGGCAAGGGACTCGCCCGGGCGCTCAAGCTGGAGACGCTGGTCCAGGCGATCGATCTCGGAGTGCCCGCAGTAGACACCGACAACGATTCGGAGAACGCGCCGATCCTCCGTATAAATGAGGATCTTGGTTACAGGGAGATGCCGGGCGAGCTCGAGTTCCGCCGCAAGCTGACCCAGTAGTTTGCTGATTCGATCGAGCGACGGATCGGGAATCGAGCGCTATCCTGCTCAGCCGTGACAACGTGGGCCGACTTCGAGGCGGCGGCGCCAGAGTTCGCGTCACGAGTGCGTGCACTTATGACGTCGCGCAAGCACCTCACGATGGCGACGCTGCGCAAGGATGGCTCGCCCCGAATCAGTGGCACCGAAGTCGAGTTCGCCGACGGACAACTGCAGATCGGGTCGATGCCGGCCGCTGTCAAAGGACTGGACCTGCGCCGCGACCCTCGCGTAGCTATCCACGGCCCGACCGATGATCCGCCCATGAGTAATCCCGCCGGCTGGAAAGGAGAAGCCAAAGTTGCCGGCACCGCGATCAGTGCCGATTCGAGTGGTGCAGCCGACCGGTTCTTCATCGACATCCAGGAGGTGGTCATCACGCACCTGAACGAAGCGGGCAACCGCCTTGTGGTCGAGTCGTGGAATCCCGCAGGTGGCTATCGCAAGCTCGAACGCGAGTAACGCCAGACTGTGACCTATGGAACTTTCTGAGCTCATCCGCCGGCGCCGAATGGTTCACGAATTCGATCCGAGACCCATCCCTCCCGGCGTGCTCGAAGGCATCCTGGAGTCTGCGCTCCATGCTCCCTCGGCCGGGTTCAGCCAGGGCCTCGTGCTCATCGTGCTAGACGAGCCCGGCCAGCTGAAATGGTTCTGGGAGACGACTGGCGACCCCGATTTCGGCTCCCCTCCGCCAGTCATCGTCATTCCGATCCCCGACAAGCGCGTCTACCTCGAGCGCTACTCGCGCCCAGACAAGGGCGGGCCTCAGGGCGAGCAGGCGACCGAGGCCGGCTGGCCGGTGGCCTACTGGGACATCGATGCTGCGATGGCTTGCATGCTCATGCTGCTGAAGGCCGTCGATGAGGGCATCGGCGGCTGGTTCTTCGGATTCACGCAGGGCGAGCAGCAACTGATGGACGGGCTGGGTGTCCCAGAGGGCCTGCGGCCGATTGGGGCTCTTGGCTTTGGGTACAAGGCTTCGAGCGATCGAAAGGCGGGCTCGAGCGTGACGATCCCCCGGCGAACAATGAACGACCTTGTGCACCACGGCCACTGGTGACAGGCGACCGAACCGCGATGCTTGACCGCCATCAGACGGCGCTCTCAGCCCCATACACCCGCTTGGTAAATGCCCTGCCAGTTGCAGTGACCGCAAATGACGGTCAAGCCGGCTCCGGGCCAGCCACCCTGCGCGCCTTCCACCAGCTCCTTGGATCCGCATCGGGGGCAGCGCTCCAACCGCTCGACACCCTCGAGCAGCTCACCGGCGTTGCCTGCAGGGTGTTCTTCGGCCTTCTTCTTGGCTCGCTTCCGGGCGTTGCGGCCCATGGTGGCATCGTAAGCGGCCGTTCGCGAAGGGGAACCTGAGTCACAAGCTCGCGGTCATGATCACGTTTACCTGCTCATGAGGTCGAGATCTGAATTCGTGCTTGATCACCTGCGACGCAGAACCATGTGGTTGGGCGTGACCGGGGGCGCGCTGGCCACAGCCGGGATGGCAGGCTACGTCGGGGGTCGGCTCACGGCGGACCACCGTCTTGTCTGGCTGGTGTTGTCCTCGACATATGTGTTGCTGGCAGGCCTTGTTCTGTTCGCTATCGCACTGTTCATCAACACTCCGCGGATGCGCAGGCCCATGGCTTCTTGGGCCCTCGGCGGGCTGTTAATTCTGGACGGGGTTCTGCTGGTTGCCTTCCCCTACGATCGCGCCGCCGCAATCCCCATGGCCGCGATAGCGGCTCTCCTGGTGCTGTCGCTCGTTGCCGGCTGGAATGATCTCTGCAATCCGCAGCTGTGGAAGAACCCCTGAAGACGGTCGACCTCAGTTGCGGATAATTGCATCCCACATGCTGCGCCGAGAATGAAAGCGCTCGTGAAGGCTCAGGCCGGACCCGGCCTGCGGCTGCAGGACGTGCCCGAGCCCAAGCCGGGCCCTGGCGAGGTGCTGATCCGCGTGCTCCGTACGGGCATCTGCGGAACCGACCTCCATATCGAGACCTGGAATGAGTGGGCCCAGGACACGATCCACCCGCCGCTCGTGGTCGGTCACGAGTTCGTCGGCGAGGTGGCTGAGCTCGGTGACGGTGTCGAGTCCGTCTACGAGGGCGAGCTGGTGGGCGCCGAAGGCCATATCGTGTGCGGCCGGTGCCGCAACTGCATGGCGGGCCGGCGCGCCCTGTGCGCGAACACTGTCGGAATCGGCGTGCAGCGTGATGGCGCATTCGCCGAATACATCGTCATGCCAGCCGCCAACCTGTGGCCCCATCTGATCAAGATCGACCTGGACGTCGCCGCGATCTTCGACCCGTTCGGCAACGCGGTGCATACAGCCTCGCAGTTCTCGGTCGTGGCTGAGGACGTGCTGGTCACCGGTGCCGGGCCTATCGGCCTCATGGCGGCGATGGTCGCGCGGCACAACGGCGCACGGTTTGTGGTCGTGACCGACGTCAGCGATTACAGGCTCGAGCTGGCGCGCAAGGTCGGGGTGACCCTTGCGGCAGACGTTCGCACTACCACGCTCGCGGAGGTGCAGCAGGAGCTCGCGATGAAGGAGGGGTTCGACGTCGGTTTCGAGATGTCCGGCCAGCCAAGCGCCTTGCGCGACATGATCGCGAACATGTCACACGGCGGTCGAATCGCGATGCTCGGGCTGCCGGACCACGAATTCGCAATCGACTGGACACAGGTGGTGTTCAAGATGCTCACGGTGAAGGGCGTGTACGGGCGCCAGATCTTCGACACCTGGTACGAGATGTCGGTGTTCACACAGATGGGTCTCGACATATCGCCCGTGATCACGCACCGCTTTCCATACCACCAGTTCGAGGAGGCCTTCGCGGTCGCGCACTCCGGAAACTGCGGCAAGGTCGTGCTCGACTGGACCGCGTAAGCAAGAGAGGTAGCTGGATGTTCGAACGGATGCGATCCGACCTGACGGCTCGATTGGCTGAGATCCGAAGTGCTGGGCTCGAGAAGCCCGAACGCGTGCTGACGAGCGCCCAGGGCTCGGTAGTCGGAGTCCTGGACCGTGAGGTCCTCAACCTGTGCGCCAACAACTACCTCGGCCTGGCCGACCATCCGGCAGTGCTCGCTGCGGCCAAGGAAGCGCTAGACAGGTGGGGCTACGGGATGGCCTCGGTGCGCTTCATCTGCGGGACGCAGGAGATCCATAAGGAGCTCGAGGCGGGGATCACCGAGTTTCTCGGGACCGAAGACACGATCCTCTATTCGTCCTGTTTCGACGCCAACGGAGGCATCTTCGAGCCGCTGTTCGATGAGAGCGACGCCATCATCTCCGACGCCCTGAACCACGCCAGCATCATCGACGGCGTCCGGCTCTGCAAGGCTCAGCGGTTCCGCTATGCGAACCGCGACATGGAAGATCTCGAGCGCCAGCTGAAGGACAGTGCCGGTGCGCGCTACCGGATCATCGTCACCGACGGCGTCTTCTCCATGGACGGCTACCTCGCGCCGCTGCCCGAGATCTGCGACCTCGCCGATCGCTACGACGCCCTCGTCATGGTCGACGATTCGCACGCTGTCGGCTTCGTCGGCGAGGGTGGCCGCGGCACGCACGAACACTTCGGCGTGATGGGCCGCATCGACGCGATCACCGGGACGTTGGGCAAGGCGCTTGGCGGGGCGAGCGGCGGCTACGTTTCGGGCCGCACAGAGCTGGTCGCGATGCTTCGCCAACGCTCGCGTCCCTACCTCTTCTCGAACTCCGTCCCGCCCCCGATCGTGGCCGCGAGCCTCAAGGTCCTCGAGCTCATCCGGTCGGCGGCAGATCTCCGCCAGACGCTGCGCGAGAACACCGCCTTCTTCCGCTCGCAGATGACGTCGGCCGGGTTCGACATCCTCCCGGGCGAGCACCCGATTGTGCCGGTGATGATCGGCGATGCCGCGCGAGCGGGCCGCATGGCGGAGGCCATGCTCACGAGAGGGGTGTACGTCGTCGGCTTCTCCTTCCCGGTGGTGCCGCAAGGCAAGGCGCGAATCCGCGCGCAGGTGTCGGCGGCACATTCGCGAGACGACCTGGAACGTGCGACGAAAGCGTTCGTGGAATCGAGGGCAGAGGCCGGCGCCGCGTAAAAGAAGACTCGTCGGTGGTCCTTACCTGTCAAATCCGCCGTCAGCGCGCGCTCAACCTGACGGTGCAGGGACGGTCAGTCTCCTAAAGGCGGATCCTGAGTGGCGATGGCACACAAACGAAAGGGTGCGCACGCGCCGCCGAAATCGCCGCCCAGGATGCCGCCGCAGGAGCCGCACAAGAAGGCGATGCGGCCGATGCGCAGGCCGGTGCGGCGCACGCCTGGATGGCTCCCCGCCGCGGCGACCATCGGCGGCATCGCCCTGGTGGTGGTTGCGTTCCTGGCCATCCGCTGGGCGACCTCTCCTCCCGCTCCAGCCCCCATCGATTCGACACACGCTGCGGAGGTTCTCTCGGTCATCACGAGCGTGCCAACACCGGACCTGGAGCGGGTGGCTTCGGGTACAGCCACGAACCGCCTCAATCCCACGTCCGGACCGGCGCTGACCGGTCCCGCCGGCAGGCCTCTCATCTTTTACTTCGGCGCCGAGTACTGTCCCTACTGCGCGGCGGAACGCTGGCCGATGATCATCGCGCTGTCGCGCTTTGGCACGTTCTCGGGCCTCAAGACGACCACCTCGTCCTCGACTGACATCTACCCGAATACGCCTTCGTTCACGTTCCACGGCGCGGTGTACTCGAGCCAGTTCGTCGAGTTCCAAGCCGTAGAGACCACCGACCGGAACCAGAAAGCGCTCGATTCACCGACCCAGGCCCAGCTCGCCCTGGTGAACCGGTATGACAAGGGCGGAAGCATTCCATTCGTCGATTTCGGCAATCGCTACACGCTGTCAGGCGCGACCTATCTCCCCGATTCGCTCCAGGGCATGGGCTGGCAGCAGATCGCTGAAGCGCTGCAGCAACCGGACTCAGCGCAGTCGAAGGCCATCCTCGGCTCGGCCAACCTGGTCGCCGCAGCCGTCTGCAAGCTCACCTCGGACCAACCGGCCGAGGTTTGCTCGGGAGCCGCGATCCAATCCATCGAGGCGAAGCTGTAGTCGAGTGGGACCGAGCGGCCGCATGCTGCCCGCGCTGACCGCGCTCGCGAGCATGGCGGGCCTGGGCGTGTCGCTGTACCTGACGATCGTGCATTACTCTGCGATCCCGCTCGTATGCACCACGAGCGGGGCGGTGAACTGCGAGGTGGTGCTGTCGAGCGGATATGCGGTGATCGCCGGCTCGGCGCTTCCCACGGCGGCCGCCGGCATCGTGTGGTTCCTCGTGAGCGGCGCGCTCGCGATCGGCCAATGGACCGGCCGTTCATCACGGTTGATCACGCGCCTGCAGGTCGCGTGGTCTGCGCTTGGTCTGCTGACGGTCCTTTTCCTCGTATTCGTCGAGATCGTGATCCTGGGTGCCATCTGCCTGTGGTGCACAGCAGCGCACGTATTCGTCCTCGTCACGTTCCTGCTGGCAATCACTATGTGGCAGTCGGCCCCCGCGCAAGAGGGCTCCTGACCACCCGGCAAGACTGTGGGGTTCAGAAGTCAGTCGATTATTTGCGGATCGTCCCCATCGCGGCGTCTCGCGCATTGCCTGCCGCCCCGAGCAGGACCTTGATCCTCATCTGCTCGAGCATGTGCACCATGGGCAGGCCCATGTGGTCGGCCACCACAGCCTCGACGTGGTGCTCCTTGAGGAAGCGAGCAACACGCGCGTGATGTGAGCCTTCGGTTCCCGCATCGTGGAGGGCGTTCCACCCGACCTCGTACTCCTGCCAGGCTCCGATCCCGTCCTTGGTCACCTCTGTGATCGCCACCCGATCCGCGCGACCCCAGCGGAGGTCGATCAGCCCTTCCGCCGTGACCGGAACGCACACCACCATTCGCTAATGGTGATCGCCTTCGAGATTCGACGTCTGTCTACGAGCGAGGAAGTCGAAGGCATAATGCCCAGGTGGCTGGCGCTTCCGACCTCAAGCTCATCGGACACGCGCTGACCCCCGGCGCGCAACGCAGCTGGTGGCTGCGAGAGGCAATGGCCGCTGAGGATGCGACGCTGTGCCCGCCTCTTGTGGGAAACGCGACCGCGGACGTGCTCATCATCGGAGGCGGGTTCACCGGTCTGTGGGCGGCCTACTTCCTGAAGCAGCTCCGGCCAGAGCTCGGGATCACAGTGCTCGAACAGGACATCTGCGGAGGCGGGCCGAGCGGGCGCAACGGAGGGTTCGCCAGCGGTTGGTGGGACGAGCTACACGGCCTGGTGCACCTGTACGGCGCGGACGCCGCGGTGCGCGCATGCCGCGAGATCTCGAATTCCATCACCGGCATCGGAGTGTTCTGCCATCAGCACGGAGTCGACGCCTGGTTCAGGCGTTCGGGGTACGTGTTCGCGGCCACCGGGCCTCGTCACGAGCTCGTATGCGAGCACATGGCGCAGGCTGCGGCCGAAGCCGGCGTGGCGGAAGAGATGCGCGCGCTCACGCGCGAAGAGGTACTGGCACGATGCGCATCTCCGGCCTTCCGAAGTGGGGTGTTCATGGGCGACGGCGCGTCCGTGCAGCCCGCGACCCTGGCGCGAGGCCTGCGGCGCGTCGTGCTCAAGATGGGCGTGACGATTCATGAAGGCACCAGGGTCACCAGCCTCAACGCCGGTCCTGAGGCCGTTACAGATCGCGGCACCGTTCGAGCTCGCCATGCCGTCCTCGCCGTCAACGCATGGGCCACGGCATGGCCGCAGCTGGCGCGCCGGGTGGCGGCGTGGAGCACGTACATCGTCCTCACCGCGCCGGCGCCCGAGAAGCTGGCCGAGATCGGCTGGACCGGAGGCGAGCTGATCAGCGATCTTCGCCAGTCGCTGCGCTACTTCCGAACGACGCGCGACGGGCGGATCGCCTTCGGCGGTGGCGGCGGCCGCGCCTCGCATCGCATCGACGATTCGTTCACGCACGACACGCGCGCGGTTCGAGAAGCGGCCGAAGGTTTCCGATTGTTCTTTCCGAGCTGGTCAGAGGTCCCGATCGAAGATGCGTGGGGCGGACCGATCGACGTGTCGCCGACGCACCTGCCCACCTTCGGCACGCTGGCACCGGGGACCGTGCACTACGCCCTCGGCTACACGGGCAACGGCGTCGCGCCTTCGCACCTCGCCGGCAGGGTGCTGGCCGACCTCGCGGTCGGCGCCGACTCGGTGCTGGTTCGGCTGCCGATGGTCAACGCCCGGTCAAAGTTGTTCCCGCCCGAGCCGCTGCGCTCGCTCGGCGCGGCGATCGTGCGCAGCTCGATCATCGCGTACGACACCGCCGAAGAGCGAGGTCGCCGGCCGAATCCACTCGCGTCGGCCATCGCACATCTGCCGCGCCGCCTCGGCTACCTCCTCGGACCGTAATGGCTGATCCGAAGACCGAGGGTCGCCTGCGACGGCCATGGAGGTGTTGCGGGTACTGCTGAATATTCAAGAATCTGGTGGACTCGAGGGGATTCCAACCTCTGACCTTTCTGAATGCGATCCCGCCCTAGACGCGGGTCCACCAAGTCCTCCGTTGCGTTGGCCAGCCACTAGCAGCGTCTCGGTGTAGATTCGCTTGCTGTGGATGCCATCGACCAGGTCCTCATGAACTCCCGGCTCCATTACCTGGGAAGCGCAGCTCGCATTAACGAACCAGTGCGACATCTGGCGATCCTGACGTGCATGGACGCTCGCGTCGACGTCAGTGCCCTGCTAGGGCTCCGCCCGGGGGACGCTCACGTCATCCGCAACGCAGGAGGCCGCGCCTCGATCGACGCCCTACATGCATTGGCCATATCTCAGGCGGTCATGCATACGCGCGAGGTCATGGTGATCCACCACACCGATTGCGCACTCGGCCGCTTCAGCCAGGCCCAGCTGGATGAAATGATCAGTGGTGCAAGCGGCCATCGCTTCACCGAGGAGTTAGGCTGCTTCACGGACCCGATCGGCGCGATCGCCGAGGATTTGGAGCGCCTCCGCGCGTCTCCTTATCTTCCCGCTCGCGACAAGATCCGCGGTTTCATATACGACCTATCCTCCAACCTGCTGACAGAGCCCTCCCGTATTTAGAAATCTGGTGGACTCGAGGGGATTCGACCCCTGACCTTCTGAATGCCATTTGCCCTTAGGAGCGTCTAGCGTCCACCGCGGTCTTTTCGTATTCAGACTTGATAGCGACTTTGCGTGATTACTCTGCAAAAGTCCGCCAGAGCCCACCGGATAGGCTGTCAAATTCCTGCAGCGATGTTCTGCAAAGTAGCCAGCACGAAGCGGGAGGTCGGCTAGGCTGGCCCTGGATGGCAGATGGCCGCCTTACGAACTGGCTTGCCCAACGATTCGATGACTATGTCGAAGACACCGCTGTTGGACGGCGCGCATGGGTGATTGTTCTGCTGTTCGCGCTCGGCCTGCCACTCCTAACGGCGCTGTTAGATGTAGGCGTTCCCGCGCTCTACCGCCCGGGCAATGTTGGGATCGCTCTGCTCATCGGAACGATTCTTGGGCTTTCGCTTGTCCTGGTTGCTCGCGAACGTCGCCGATACCGGGCGGCAGCGATTGACCACACAGGCGATATTGCGGCACTCAGGAGAAAGAGCTGGGGCGACTTCGAGATCCTCGTAGGTGAAGTGTTCCGCAGATAGGGTTACACCGTCAAAGAGAGGGGCGGATTCAAGCCCGACTCCGGCATCGACCTCATTGCCGAACGCGGCCAGAAGAGAGTGATCATCCAGTGCAAGCACTGGTTGGTTAGGAGAGTGCACGACGGTCCGGTCAAGGAGCTGTACGCGGACGTCAAGAGCCAAGGCTTCGCGGAGGGTTGGTTGGTGACGTGCGGCCGGTTCACGGACTCCGCCTTGTCTTGGGCCCGAGGCAAGGAAATCAGATTGGTCGATGGCGACGCGCTGGTGGAACTCATCTCGCATGAACCGACCTCTGACCGGGAACCGGATGCGATCGGGGCGGAGAAGGCAGCGGCATTGGGCGCCCCTGGCTGCCCCAATTGCGGGACGCCGATGCATCGACATGTGAACCATTACGACCAAAGCGGCTTTTGGGGCTGTCCAAATCCCGCTTGCGATTGGACGATCGACGACCCTATCGAGGGCGATGGAACGCCAAACTGCAGCCGGGGCCATCGGATGACCGCACGCAATACCGCCCGGGCCTCCGCATACTGGGGTTGCACCGACCCAGATTGTTCGCGGAAGCGGCTAATTAGTCCTCGGTAGGCCCGGTCTGGAATGCCGGCCGGCTGCTCGCGATGTGCTTCTGCTAAGCGCCACGTGACGATTCGTCACCAGATAAACGGTGTTGGGACGTCGCACGATGAAGCCCGTTGCCGTACCGATCGGCGACCCCGCCGGCCTGAGCTCGAGCAGCAGTGACGAAACCGACTCAACGTTGGTGGGCAGCTGATTGGCGATCATTTTGGTCCATATCGCCCTGGTGATTCCAGGCACGCGAAGCGTGTTTATCTTGTTAAGCCAAAGGCGTCTGTTGGGCTCCACACAGGAGTCATTTGTCACCCCCCTGCAATGGACGTCGTCTAACCCTCCGCCAGCGTCGTCTGATCGAAGCGGTCGTACTCTGTTGCGCCGGGGCGAGACCTTACCGAAGCGGAATGGTGAACTTGGCGTCGTGCACTCCGATAACCAACGATGAGGCATCGGTTGGCAATCCCGGCAGAAAGTCCGCGACGCCGCCAAGCTCGCCTCTATCGACGCTGCCTCCAGACCCACCTCGAAAGCACCTGTATTTGGTTCCTAGGTCATCGGAAGCCGAGAATCGGAGCAGCCGGTGCAACCGGATCAAGCGGGCGCTAAACCTTTGGTCTTCCCGACTGTCTTCGTCTAGTCCTTCCGTGTCTCCATCGAGCTCCTTCAGATCGTCGCTCAATACTGCCTCGTGGCTTGGCAGGGGACTGAGATGCCAATGAATCCGAACTCGATCCTGGAAAAGCTCCGTGGCAACGATCCGCATGAACCCGTCCAGAAGCGGCTCCGGATCGTGGGGACCTGGGATAAGCCGAATAAAACCGGTGATCGGTTTCGGCAGCCTCGAAGTTGGCCGGCGCACTCGCCCCGACCGTTTGGCGGGCTCATCGGCCAGTACCCACACTTTCTTCTTCCATTCGCCGGCTTCCTTGCCTGTAAGCGCGCCGGTGTCCTCAAGTCCAGCAACGACGCCTTCAGCGTGAGCCAGGTAGATCCGTAGGTTGGCAACGCGTTGCGCCTTCATCTCCCTCGCGTACTGCAGGGCAGACGCCAAGGTCGCCTGAACTTCGGGTTTCATGGTCGCGCCGGCATTGTGCGCCTACAGCCACGAGGTCATATCGAATTCGGCGCTCTTTCGCAGCGTCCTCCCAGCGTCGTCTGATCGTCGTCCGACCGTCGTCCAGCGTCGTCTGAAAGGACCTGATCGTAGGGTGCGCATCGTTGGTGCACGCCAAGACTTAAGCCCAGAAGGTCCGATTGACGGCCGACCGGGCCGGATACCTTTCCGGCCCGGTCGATTTTGAGCTTGCGCTTGTTTCGCGTTATCGGGTCTATTGCGACAACTTCGGCGATTCCACCGCCCGCGCCTTGGCGGCCCTTGCAGCGGGCCGGACATCCCTACGCGGTTTCGATTCATGCCGGCCGTTCATGGCACGAATTAGAGTTGCCGCCAGTCCTTCTACGGCGCCTCCGCCGCCGGTGACCAGGACGTCAGGCACGACCTGCAGCCCTCCGTCCGACACAGCGTTCGCAATGGCCACGGCTGCCGTCGACCCGGAGCCAAGGCTCGCCACCTGCGCGTCGAAGCCCTTTGCCCGAGCCAGGCCGAGTGCTTCTGTCGCAGCTGCGTCGCCGAGGCCGATCGCGCGCCTGCGTGAACCTTCGGCAGCACCGGTCAGCTCCACGTAGGCCGCCTCGCCGTCAGCCTCTGCCTTGCGCGCGTCGGCGCGAGCGCGGTTGATGTCGACCGACACCTGTGCCTGTGCGAGCGCGGCTTGCATGTCGGCGGTGCCGCGCGCCTTCTCGAGATCGATGCGCACGGTCTGCGCGTCCCTTTGCTCGACGAATGTGGCCTTTTCCTGGTTGGCGATCTCTCGCCGCGTCAGCACGCTGACAAGCTCCTCAGGGAAGGTGACATCCTGGATGTAGACGCCTCGCGTCTCCACCTCGTAGGCAGCGAGGTAGCGGGAGATGGCGTCCAGCGCAGCCGCCTGAACGGCGTCTCGGGTCTCGATGAACCGAATCGCCTCCAGACCCTGCAGCGTGTTGCGGAAGTGGTTACCGACGGCGGCTTGCAGGACCTCGTTCACCAGGTTCTGCATCGATCCCACCATCGATATGACCTTGGGGGCCTTGGTGTCCGGAACGTGGATCTGGACCTGCAGGTCGATCTTGAACACGAAGCCCTCGCGGCTTTTGCCCTCGATCGGGCTCAGCTGTGCGTCGAGGTTGTGTGCGACCGAGTTCGCGTCGGCCCAGTTGAGGGTGAGGATGAACGTCGGCACCTTCTCGGCCGCGTAGATGCGCGGGTTGAGCGGGTACTTCCCAGTGCGCAGGGCCTCGCGCCAGATGCCCCGGTGGCCAGGCTGGACGATGGATCCGAACTTGAACTCCGGTCCGGATGTGTCGAGTGTGGGCAGACCTACATAACTCTTGACCACGGCCACCTCGCCCTGGTTGACGAC
>JBGPOC010000004.1:0-21854 GCA_041487825.1 Candidatus Dormibacteraceae bacterium
AAAGGGAGGCCGGACGCGTGGATCCGGCCTCCCCGGCGGAGGTCCAGATTCGGGAGTAGCTCAGCTGGTCAGAGCACCGGTCTTATAAGCCGGCGGTCGAAGGTTCGAAGCCTTCCTCCCGAACCACCACACACACCTCGCGAGACGGATCTCAAGTGGGCCAGCGAAGCCCGCCGGTTCGTGGTTCGACTCTGCGGCGGGGTGCCATCGTGCCGGGTAGCCCCACACAACCACGGCGTGGGGGCCCCAGCAGGACGGGAACGGCCGCCTTGTAAGCGGAAGGCTGCAGGTTCAATTCCTGTCGCCGGCCCCAATTTTTCAAGAACCATCCGAGCGTCACGGCGCGAGCTTACCCGTTGACGAGCGTCGAGTTCGTCGTCCACTACCCATTGACTCCGGCAACACGACGGGTGTTGACTCCACAGTTCAGATGAGCGATCCGCTGCACGACCGCAACACGATGTCGGCCGCTCTTTCAGTGGCGGTGGACGCGGCGCGCGCATACATCGAGCGGCTGGATGAGCTGCCGGCCCGCAGCCCGCGCTCCGACGAGGCTGCCGCTCAATTCGGCGGCGCCCTCCCGGAGACGGGGGACGGCAGCCTGGCCGCGTTGGCGCTGCTGACCGAAGAAGGCATTGATGCCGCCACACGTTCCGCGGGACCGCGCTTCTTCCATTTCGTGACAGGCGGCTCGACCCCGGCAGCACTGGCGGCCGATTGGTTCGCCTCCGCGCTGGACAACAACGCGGGTCTGTGGGTCAGCTCACCTCTCGGCGCGCGGCTGGAGCAGCTCGCGCTGACATGGCTCAAGGATCTGCTCCGGCTTCCGGCTTCCTGGGGCGGCGTCCTGACCACCGGAGCGACGATGGCCAACTTCACCGCGTTGGGCGCGGCGCGGCAGTGGTGGGGCCACCGGCACGGCGTCGACATTGCACGCCTCGGGACGGCCGGCCTGTCGGCGATGCCGGTCATGTCCGGCGGTTTCGTCCACGCGAGCGCACTCAAAGCGCTCTCGATGCTGGGCGTCGGCACCGCGGTGAAGACGTTGACCAAGGATGCGGCCGGCCACATCGACCTCGAGGCGCTCGACGGGGCGCTTCGTGAGCTCCCTGGCTCGCCCGCCGTCGTCCTGGCGACCGCGGGCGAGGTCAACGCCGGCGGGTTCGACCCCATCGCCGAGATGGCGGAGATCGCTCATCGACACGGCGCCTGGCTGCACGTGGATGGAGCTTTTGGATTGTTTGCGAGGGCCTCGCCAGCCATCGCCGACCTCGCTCGGGGCGTCGAGGATGCTGATTCGGCGATCGCCGACGGCCACAAATGGCTGAACGTCCCGTACGACTGCGGGTTCGCGTTCGTGCGTGAGGGCGCGCTGCTGAACCAGGTCTTCGGCATGGGCGCTCCCTATTTCCCAATCGCCGAAGCCGGCCATCCCGACTTCCTTTACCTGGGCCCGGAGATGTCCAGGCGGGCGCGCGGACTGGCGGTCTGGGCGACTCTCGCCGCCTATGGGCGGTCTGGGTATCGAGAGATGGTCGAGCGCCACGTCGGTCTGGCGCGGCGGCTGGCGCAGCAGGTGGAGGTCGCGCCCGATTTCGAGCTGCTCGAGGCACCGGTGTTGAACGTCGTCTGCTTCCGCTTCCACCCGCCAGGGGTCGACGAAGCCGCCCTCGACGAGCTCAACCGAGCGCTTGGAAAGGCGGTCATCGATGATGGCCGCGTCTACTTCGGAACCACGGTGTACCGCGGTCATGTCGCGTTCCGACCGGCGATCTCCAACTGGCGGACCACCGCCACCGAGGTTGACGAGATCCTGCCGATCGCCCGCGAGCTGGGCGAGCGGTGTATGGCGCCTCGCTAGGTCTTGGTGCCCTCCGCAGCCGCCGCCCGGTCCACCGGCGTCTGGTCCACCTCCGTAAGGGCCTTGCCGATCCGGATCACGAGCTTGGGGCTCATGAACACGATCACGATGCCCACCGCCAACCATGCGAGCACGCCGTACGGGAAGTAGTCGTAAGGGGCGGCCGGGATCGGATACACGTTGGCGTACAGGGCATAACCCAGCAGCCCGATCGCGATCAGGGGGACGATCGGCTGCGCGCCGCGCCAGCGACCGAGGCTCCAGAACAGTTTTATCGCGCCCACCTGGGTGGCCAGGTAGACGAGCAGCAGCGAGAGCACGCCGATGGTGCCGGCGTAGGCAAATACAGCGGCCCCGGTCTGCTCGACCAGGATGAGGTCGAAGACGATCGCGATCGACATGACCGTGGCGACCGCCACGTATGGCGACGCATGACGCGGATGAACGTTCCCGAGGGCGGCCGGGCCAAAGCCGTCGCGCCCGACGGCAAACAGAAGTCGCGAGGCGGCGAGCCCGGTACCCAGTGCAGAGGCAAAGGCGGAGACGGTCGCACCGAGGCTGATGGCGATGGCCATGGTCGAGCCGAGGTAGCTCTTGGCAAGATCGACCAGCGGCGAGGTCGAGCCGGCGAAGGCGGCCACTCCCTTGTCGTCGAGCCCGAAACCGACCGCCTGCGTGTAGCTGATGACGAGGTAGAAGGTGCCGGTGAACAGGACGGCCGCCAGGATCGCGCGGGGAATCGCCCGCTTCGGGTTGCCGGTCTCCTCACCCAGGGTGGCGGCGCCCTCGAACCCGGCGAAGGAGAGGAAGCCAAAGACGCTGGCCAGGGCGACGGCCGAGAAGCCGGCCTTGGGAATCTCGAACGGCGTCGTGGAGAGGCCGTGGGCGCCGCCGCGACCGAGGATCACCGCCGCCAGCACCAGGATCAGCAGCACCGAGAGCGTTTCCACCACCAGCGTGGTTCGGGTGGAAAACCTGACCTCCCGGTGGGCGAGGAACCAGATCAATGCCGCGGCGACGAGCGCCGGGAAGATCCAGTGGATCGTGACCCCCGTCAAACCCAGGAAGGTCTGGAAGAACAACCCCACCTCGGCGGTGGAAGCCACCGTGAAGGCGGTATATGTGAGCAAGAGTCCCCAGGCCGAGAGGAAACCCATCCGAGCCCCGAACGAGATCCCGTTGAAGACATACACGGACCCGGCGTGCGCGAACTGTCGGCTGAACTCGATGAACGAGTACGAGGTCAGCATGATGGTGATGACCGCGCCCAGGAAGGCGAGTGCGACGGCGGTGCCCGTGATCGATGCCGCCAGCGAGCCGTTGAGGGCCATGGCCGCCGTGGGGGCCATGATGCCCACGGAAAGTGCCATCGCCTCGAGGACACCCAGTTGCGGGCGTAGCTTGCTCATCTCCCCTGCCTCCACTCCAGCCGCGCCGGCTGTCCCCTCAGCCAGCCGATCGAGATTGTATCCCCGTCCACGGATCTTGGCCGCGGTGAAACGAACGTGCGCGACGGGTAGCTGTTGCATTAACTTGAGCGTGCCCGCCGGCTCCTGGCGGCGGCTTGTTTTCGTTCAGGTTGGGGGAGGCCGCAAATGGCTGGTAACGAGCACACAATCGAGCGTGGCAAGGTCCACTACAAGTGGGACAACAGCCTCAAACCGGCGATTGAAATCAATTCAGGGGATGTCGTCCATTTCGAAGCCCAAGAGGTCACCGACGGGCAGATCAAGCCAGGCTCACCGGCCTCGACGCTGACGAGCCTCGACTTCAACCGCCTCTACCCGCTCGCCGGCCCGGTCTTCGTCAAGGGGGCGCAGCCGGGCGATGTCCTCGAGGTGGAGATGCTGGAGCTGCGCCCGCTGAAGTGGGGCTGGACCGGGCTGATCCCGGGCCTTGGCCTCCTGGCGGCGGACTTCCCGGAGCCGTACATCCGACACTTCGACCTCACCCACGGCGAGAGCACGGCGCTCAGCGACAAGATTCGGATCCCGCTCCAACCGTTCTGCGGGACCATGGGTGTCGCAACCGACGAGCCGGGGCAGATCGACGTGCTACCGCCCACCAAGGGCGCCGGGAACATCGACACACGGCACCTCAATGTCGGCACCAAGCTCTACTTGCCCGTCTTCATTCCAGGAGGAATGTTCTCCGCCGGCGACTGCCACGGCACCCAGGGTGACGGCGAGGTCTGCGTCACCGGGCTCGAGTGTCCGATGGCGGTCAGCCTCCGTTTCAAGGTCGTCAAGAACCGGACCATCAAGCCGTGGCGCTACCAGTTCCAGACCCCGCCGGGATCGCTCCAGCCAAGGTCCGACGCCAAAGGCTACTTCGCGACCACCGCGCTCGGCCCGGACCTGATGGAGAACGCGCGGAATGCAGTTCGCGACCTGATCGACTGGCTCGGGAAAGAGCACGGCTTGAGCCGCGAGGACGCGTACGTCCTGTGCAGCCTCGCGGCCGACCTGAAGATCAGCCAGATCGTGGACCAGCCGAACTGGGGCGTCTCGGCCTACCTCTCGCTCGCCGTCTTCAACAGCTGACGCAGTGCCGGCATCGCTGCGGCTAGGCGCGGTGCGCGAACGCTTCGACGCCGCGCCTGGCCAGCTCGGCCTCGACGTCCCCGGTCAGGAACTGCTGCGCGGCGTCCACCCCGCGCAGCGTCGCATCCATATGGGCAAGAGTCAGACCCCGCACGAACACATGAGCCTGCTCGCCAGAAGACAGTTCCGCGATCGGCCGCATCGCCGCCGGGATCCACGCAGCATCGCCCGTGAATGACATCGCGCGCACCGCCTCGTGCGCGCCCTCGACGTCGTCGACGAAGTGCTGGTGGTCGGCCCGCCGCAGGATGAACATCCGCTTCGGCGACGTGGTCCTGTCAAACAGCTCATACACGCCGGCAAGAGGAATCGGGATGTCGTTCTCAGCGGCGAGATAGAGCGTCGGTACATCGCGGCCCCACGCGAACGTGAGCTTGAGCGGAAGGATCCCCGGCATCGGGTGCTCGTTTCCACCCGGCGCCAGCGCCACCACGGCCCGCACTCGCGGCTCGACCTCCGGCGTGGCCAAGACGGTCCATCCGCCGAAGCTGTGGCCGACCAGCCCGATCCGCGCCGCATCGAGCCCGATGCCGGCTGCGCCGTTGTCCACCTGGTCCAACAGGTGGTGGAGGAGGAACCGGACATCCGGCACCCGACCGGCCATCACCGCATCGATCCGCGCGGAGCGTTCGGTTGCTGTTTCTCCGGCGCGAGGGGCCAGCTCCTTCGCGACCACCTCCGAGTGATCCAGGGCCGCGACGACGTACCCGTGGGTGGCCAGGTGCGTACAGAGGAACGTCGACGACCGCCGGTGCCCGCCGCTGAAATGCGAGAAGACGATCAATGGACGCGCACCGGGGCGCGGCGCATCGTCACGTCCTGGATACCAGATCTCACACGGGAACAGCCGGCCCCGCATCGGATCGTGCGCCTGGATGGTGCGGACGCCGACCGGAAAACGCCCCGCGGCGAACGGATCGTAGGGAGCTGCGTCCACCAGCCAAAGCTAGCAGCCGTGGGCCGGCGACCAGCTCCCCGCGCGGCGCTAGGCCTTGTCGATGCTGACCATCCAGTTGATGCCGAATTTGTCCGTCAGCCAGCCGACAGCGCCGCCCGAAGGCTGGTCGGTCGGCGGCATCTTGGTCATGCCTCCTTCGGCCAGCTCGTTGAAGATCCTGGTGAGCCGGCCTTTGTCAGTGCCACCCACCGCGATGGCCATGTTCTCGCCGACCTTGGTGGGGTAGTCGGGATGGCCGTCCGAAGCGATGATGACCACTCCATCGGCCTCGAGCTGCGCGTGAGTGATGCGATCGCCGGGGCCGGCCGGCCGGGGCGCGCCCTTCTCGTTCGAGGCCTGAAGCTCGAGATGGCCGCCGAGCACTCCCTGATAGAACTCCATGGCCTCTCGGGCTCGGCCCCCAAAGTTGATGTAGGGCCCCAAGTATTGCCGGCTCATATCGATCTCCTTGTCACTTCGGTTCGGGTTGGTTCGTCACTGTTATGACGGAACGCGACGAGGGAATGTGACCGATGGACGAACATGAATTGCTGGCAGAGGAATTCGAGGCCAACCGGGCCCACCTGAGGGCCGTAGCCTACCGGATGCTCGGCTCGCTCAGCGAGGCTTACGACGCGGTACAGGAGTCCTGGCTACGGCTCAGCCGCTCCGGCACGAGTGGGGTCGAGAACCTGGGCGGTTGGCTGACGACGGTGGTCGCCCGGGTGTGCCTCGACATGCTGCGCTCGCGTAAGTCGCGGCGCGAGGAGCCGCTGGATGCGCAGGGGCCCGACCCGATCATGAACCCGGAGGACGGGGGCGACCCGGAACATCAAGCGCTGATGGCCGACTCGGTCGGCCTCGCCCTGCTGGTGGTTCTCGAAACGCTGACTCCCGCCGAACGCCTTGCCTTTGTACTGCACGACCTGTTCGCGGTGCCTTTCGATGAGATCGCTCCCATAGTCGGGCGCACCCCGACTGCGGCCAGGCAGGTCGCCAGCCGCGCGCGCCGCCGGGTGCAGGGCGCGACCGCAGTTCGCGACGCGGATCTCACGCTCCAGCGAGAGGTCGTCGACGCCTTCCTGGCCGCCTCGCGCGACGGCGACTTCGAAGCGCTCCTCGCGCTGCTCGACCCGGACGCTGTGATCCGAGCGGATGACTCAGCCGTGCGCATGGGCGCATCTGGGGAGGTCCGCGGCGCGCCGGCCGTGGCCGGCAACTTCTCGGGACGTGCCCGGGTTGCGCTACCAGCGCTCGTGAACGGAACGGCCGGAGCGGTGTGGGCGCCGGGCGGACGGCCGCGTGTCGTGTTCGCTTTCACGATCATGCGCGGGAAGATCATGGCGATCGACCTGCTCGCCGACCCGGAGCGAATCGGGCAGCTCGATCTCGTGATCCTCAACGGCTGACGAAGAGATTCGCGGCTAAGCCGACCCGCAGACCACAACCCGGCAGACGGTTTCTACGGGGATCGCCAGCGACAGCGCCTCCGCCCCTGGAGCCACGAACTTGGCAGTCGCCACGGCGACCACCTGGCCGTTGGCATCCACGACGGGACCACCGCTGTTGCCAGGGCTGATCGCGGCCGAGAACTGGATGTAATCGCTCCCTTCGACGCTTCGGAATCCCGAGACCACGCCGATCGAGACGCTGCCGTCGAGGCCGAGAGGCGATCCGACCGCCATCACGCTCTGGGCGAGTCGAGGCCGGACCGCTGCTCGCTGCAGCGCGGGCAGCCACATCGCGACGTGGACCACGGCCAGATCGTCGTTGGCGTCAACGCGCGTGATCGTGCCCTTGACCGTCCGATCGCCGATCCCGACGTCGACGGTGGCGATGCCCGCGTCCCACGCGCCGGCGACAACGTGCAGGTTGGTCACCACATCCGACCCCGAGCCATCCGAGGCGGCCACCCACCCTGAGCCGAGGGCGTCGGCCGTGGAGATGGTGAGGACCGAGGGCTCGACCGACGCCGCGATCGCGGGCCAGTCCGGCGGCGGCTGGGGCTGGGTCCGATGGGCAGCCACCTCGGCGTTCAGGGCATCGAGCCCAGCCTGTAGATCGTGGATCGAGCGCGCCTGAGAGGCGATCTCCGCGCGCGCCATGACGCCGAAGCCGGCGGCGACAGCAGCCGTGAGAAAGATCGCCGCGAAGGCCGTGACCACCATCCAGCTCGATCGCCGGCTGGTGGAATGCCGGGGACCGGCATCCGGGCGGATCCCACTCCCGAACCGGATGCCGGCGAGTCCCTTGAGACGGGCGCCGAGTCCGTTCACGACCGGCTACTTGAGCTCCGGTCCCAGAACCGCCTCGGCCTTGGCCATGCTGAGCATGGCCGCGTTCAGCTTCTTCATCCCGGCCGTGACCTTGTTGACGCTGAAGGTGTCGAAGCCGGAGATGATCTCCTGCTCGGCTGCGATCGCCGTGCTGAGAGAATCCCTGAGCATTGCGTCCGAGTTGGCCAGCCCTGTTGGGACGCTGGCGGCTGCCCTATCGGACTGAAAAGCCTGCATGTCGGTGAGCCCCGACTGCGCCGCGGTTCGGCACCCGCCGAACGAGGAGCAGGCCACCAGCTTCTGGTAGTCGATGCGGACGCGCCCGCTGTCGGCCAGGTACATGCTCGCGTAGGCAGCGATCGCGTTCCTCGCTGCGAGGTCCTGCTGTGCGCTTGCCAGAGTGCCCTGGGCTGAGGTGAGCGAGGCCTGGGTTGAGGTCAGCGTGGCCTGCGTAGAGGTCGCCTCGCGCCGCGCGGCATCGCGCTGGCCGGTGGTCGAGTACAGGAAATAGCCCAGCGTGCCGGCCACGATCAGGCCGACAACGCCAACGGCAACGGGACTGACCCAGCCGCGACTGCGGGTACGAGCCGGCGCCTCGAGCGCGGCCGCCGCCGGCGGTGGCTGGGCGAACGGCGACGCCACCGGCGCGACCTGCTCTCCAGGTCCTGGCTGGGCTGCCGGCGCCGGGGTCGGAACCAGATAACCGGTCTCCGGCTGGGAGACCGGATTCGCCTCGGCGGCAGCTGGTTCGGACCAGTTCGCTTCGGCTCCGCCTGCGTATCCACGCAAAGGAACGAGACCGTCAACATCCGGGTTGCTAGACATCGCAATCACTCCTCCAATTCGCACGCGTTTCCCGCGTGAACGTGCGCAGTGTCGGAGCGTTCCAGTCTCACGGTCAGTCTCGCCGAGCTCTCAATTTCGGTCTCAGAACCGCCGGGATCTCGCCGCTATCCCTCCCACCTGACTTCGGCGGCCTCGACCGGCTCCTTGATCCCTCTGAGTGCGAACTTCTGCAGCGCGACAGCCGGCCGGCCGCCGGCTTCGAGGGCCTCGCGCGAAGCGACGATGGTGTCGGCGCGGGCGGCGGCGCACAGGCGCGCCGCCCTGTGCACCGCAGCGCCTCTCAGCGACGAGTCGGAGCCGTGGACCTCCCCGACATGGATGCCGATCCGGACCTGCGGTGCGTAGCCGTGGAGGCGACGATGAGTCGAAAGGCGGCGCTGGACGCTGACCGCGCAATCGATGGCATCCGCGGCCGAATCGAAAATTACGAAGAACCCGTCGCCGGCGTGGTCGACCTCGCGGCCGTGGTGCTCGACGAAGCAGCGCCTCAGCTCGCCGTCCAGCCAGGCGCTGAGATCGTGCCAGGCCGCATCGCCGATGGCCTCCACCAGGCTCGTCGATCCCGCCAGGTCGGTGAACATGAGCGCCTTGCGAGAAGCGGCGGGGCGCGATTGGGCTGGCAGCGCCGCCCGCAGCTCCTCTCGGGACCGGATCTCGAGCTTGTCGTAGACGTGACGCAGGTGATACTCGACCGTCTTCGGGCTCAGATACAGCCTGGCGGCCGCCTCGCGCGTGGTCGTGCCTTCGGCCAGGGTGAGCGCTACCTGCAGCTCCTGCGGCGTGAGCTGCTGGCGGTATCGGTCGTCGCGGGCCCGTGCCGTCTCTCCGCTCGCCTGCAGCTCCGTCATCGCCCTCTCAGCCCATGGCGCCGCGCCCAGCTGATCAAACGCCTTTAGAGCCTCCCTCAGATGCCGGCGGGCATCGACGCGCCGCCGCATCCGTCGAAGGCGCTCGCCGTAATAGAGATGCGTCCGAGCGCGCTCGAAGATGTCGGGCGTGCCTTCGTGGTGGCGGAGAGCGGTCTCGAACTCTTCCCCGAAACTTGCTTCGTCGGCCACCAAGGCCCGCGCCCTGGCGGCGCGCGCCAGGGCGAACGGCTGGCCCTTGGCCTCGGCTATCGGCTGGTACCGGCCGGCCACGTCGCGCGCTTCGGGGAGCCTCCCGAGCCGGACCAACGCGTCGACGATGTCTGGAGCCGGGGCCAGGTCCGGGTCACTGATCGAAATCGCCTCGAGGAACATTTCGCAGGACAGCAGGTGCCGAAGCGCGGCATCGGGCCGGCCGAGGCCGAGCTCTAGCTGGCCAAGGGCGATCATCGACCAGGACTTGAAAAACCCCATGCCATATCGAGTCGCCAGCTCCTCAGCCTCGCCGGCGTGTGCTCGACATTCATCTGCTCGCCCCTCGAGCGCGTCAAGCCACGCCAGGCCGGCCATGGCAGCGGCAAGCCAGGTGAATTGCGTGGTCTCGCGCGCAACCCGAGCGCCCTCTTCGTAGTGGGCGCGGGCAATCGGCCAGCGATCCGTTGCCGCGGCGTCTCGACCCAGCAGGACAAGCACCGTGGGTAGCGCGGCTGTCGGCGCGTGCCCCCGCGCCTGGTCGAGGGCCCGGTCCAGTAGATCGCGCCCCGCTTCGGCCTCACGCAGGAAGGTGCCCGCGATGCCGGCGCACAGCAGCACCAGCGGATCGGTGCTTTCCGCCGGCACCAATCGGAACTGCGCGACGCTCTCGTGAAGGTGCTTCGGCCCATCCGACCCATGGCCGGCGAGGATCGCCAGGGCACCGTAGGCGACGTGGGCAAACACAGCAGACTCGGGCGGATCGGTGGGCTGAAGCAGGTCAAGCGCTTTGCGCGCGCCCTCAAGCGTCTCGGATGGGTGACCGGCCCCAAATGTCGAAAGGGCGGCGTCGGCCAGGATCCTGATGGCCTTCACGCGATCGTGCGGTTCGATGGCGCCGGCGGCAGCAACCAGGGTCCGGTAACCCGCGGCCACCGAACCACGCCGCATGGCGATGTGGCCGCTGAGATTTTCGACATCCACCCTCAGCTCGACGGCCTGCGCGAGCTTCCGGGCGGCGCCGAGCAGATCGAGGGCCTGCTCGGCGCGTCCGTCGAGCCATGCGTTCTCAGCCGCGCTGAACAATCTCCGAGCGCGCAGCTCAAGCGATTCGGTGAGCCGTGCCGACTCAGTCCACGCGCTCGCGGCGGCCGCGTAGCCGGTACTTTCACGGGCTCGTTGCGCAGCATCCTCGAGCGCTGACGCAGCCGCCGCATCCCACCCGCTGGCTGCAGCCGCAAGATGCCAGGCTCGGCGATCGATGTCGTCCGGGCCTGTCATCACGTCCGCCAGCGCCTTGTGGGCCGCGCGACGGTCAGGAGGCGATGCGGAGTGGTAGATGGCGGCTCGAGCCAGCGGATGAACGAACTCGATCCGGTCAGCATGCTGGACGACCACCCCGCCGGCGACCTCCGCTTGCTCGACATCCGAAGGATTGAGCCCGAGCGCCGCCGCCGCACGCCCCACGAGCTCAGGTTCAGGGGCGCCCGACGCCGCCATCACCAGCAACACGCGCCGAGCGCCTTCAGACAGCCCGTCGGCTCGACGCAGGTACGCACGCTCGACGCTCGTCGTGACCGGAAGGTTGTGATGCGGCGAACCGGTCATGCGTGGTGCTTCGGGCCCAAGCTCGAGCAGAGCCAGCGGGTTGCCTCCCGTCGCCTCTAGCATCCGGCTCGCCACGTCAGTCGAAACATGGCCGGCGCCGGCCCGCTCGAGAAGTTCGGTTGCAGACGCCTGGTCGAGCCCGCCCAGCCTCAACTCGGGCAGGGCGGCGGCAAGGAACGTCGACTCCTCCCCCTCACGAACAGCGATCAAGATTGAAACTGGATCTGCGACAAGCCGGCGAGCGGCGAAGCCGATGGCTTCCGACGAAGCCCGATCGAGCCATTGAGAGTCATCGACCGTGATCAGAAGTGGCGCTTCCTCTGCGTAGGCGGAAATGAGGCCGAGAACGGCGGCGCCGATGATGAGCCGGTCGGCCTCGTTCCGCGGGCCGAGGCCCAGCGAGGATCGCAGTGCCGACGCGTGGATGGTGGGCAGGCGATCGATCAGCCCAAGCGCCGGGTGCAGAAGCTGGTGCAGGCCCGCGAAGGGCACGTCGGCCTCGAACTCCACTCCGCGCGCGGACAGCACACGCATGCCCTCCGCCCGACCGATCGCGTACTCCAGGAGGGCGGTCTTGCCGATTCCAGGCTCTCCGCGAATGACCAACCGCGTGCTCTTACCGAGCCTCGCGGCGGCGAGGGCCTGGTCGATCGCCAGCAGTTCGGGTTCTCGACCCAGCAGCACCGCCCTAGCTTGTCACGCCAACAACTAGGTGGGGTCCCTGATGCGACCGCCGACCGCACCCTCCTACGGTCTGAGCATCTCAATTCTGGAGGAGCGACAAATGGCAGTTCAGACACCGGTCATCAACGAGGACAAGCTCAACGCCTTCATGGGCCAGGTGGTCGGGGAGCTTGGAGCGACAGTGAACGCCGGCCTGATCGTCCTCGGCGATCGACTCGGCCTCTACAAGGCGATGGCGGAAGCTGGCCCCATCACCTCATCCGAGCTGGCCGAGAAGACGGGCACCGCGGAACGATACGTCCGCGAGTGGCTCAACGCCCAGGCCGCCGGCGGATTCGTCGAGTACGTCCCGGAAACCCAGCGCTACATCCTGCCGCCAGAGCACGCCCTGGCGCTGGCCAACGAGGACAGCCCTGCCTTCGTCTGTGGGGCGTTCGAGCTGGCCACCGCAACCTTGAAGTCCGGCGCGCAGATCGAATCGGCCTTCCGCACCGGTGCGGGATTCGGGTGGCATCAACACGACCCGGGGGTCGCCACCGGATGCGAGAGGTTCTTCCGACCCGGCTACAACGCGAACCTGGTGTCCTCGTGGCTGCCCGCACTCGACGGCGTGGAGGCGAAGCTGCGCGTAGGCGGGAAGGTGGCCGACGTGGGCTGTGGCCTTGGAGCATCGACCCGGCTCATGGCACAGGCCTACCCACGCTCGCGATTCACCGGCTTCGACTACCACCCGGAGTCGATCGAGCTCGCCCGTCGGAAGGCAAAGGACGCTGGACTGCAAGATCGGGCACAGTACGAAGTAGCCGCAGCGGCGGCGTTTCCGGGGAGGGGCTACGACCTCATCACAATGTTCGACTCCCTGCACGACATGGGGGACCCTGTCGGCGCCGCCCGCCACGTGCGTCAGGCGCTGGCACCCGATGGAACCTGGATGATCGTCGAACCGTTCGCGGGTGACCGCATCGAGCAGAACCTCAACCCCGTCGGTCGTGCGTACTACGCGTTCTCCAACTTCCTCTGCACGCCGAGTTCGCTTTCCCAGGATGTCGGACTGGCGCTTGGCGCCCAGGCCGGCGAGGCCAGGATCCGAGACGTAGCGACGGCAGGTGGGTTCACACGTTTCCGGCGCGTCGCCGAGACGCCGTTCAACCTCGTGTACGAAGTTCGGGCCTGATCAACCTGTAGGCGGGCGGTTGCAACACCGCCCGCCTACCCCAGACTTAATGAGGTTCCGATGCCCGTAACTGAGACCGGCACTCGCGCCCGACACCCCGACTCGAGCGGGCACGCCACGTCGTACGACGGCCTGCGGCTGTACTACGAGGTCTTCGGAAGCGGGACCAAGACGATCGTCCTACTGCCCGCGAACCCGATCTCCCATTCCCGCCTCTGGAAGGCGCAGGTGCACCACCTCGCGCGGCATTTTCGAGTTGTCACCTACGACGGTCGTGGCAACGGCCTCTCCGACCATCCCGACCCGGCCGGGAAGTGGCTTGGCAAGTGGTATGCAGACGACTGCCTTTCGGTTATGGACGCGACCGGCACGAAGGCGGCGGTACTGGTCGGCGAATGCCATGACGGCGTCTTTCCGTCCATCCAGCTGGCCGTGTCCGATCCAGACCGTGTGCTCGGCATCGTGGCGATCGGGCCAGGCGTTCCCCTGGTCACTCCGCCGCTCCCATTCCGCATGCCGTCGATCGAGACCTTCGACCAGGTCCTCGAGAGCAACGAAGGCTGGTTCAAGTACAACCGTCACTACATGGAGAAGGACTACCGCGGCTTTCTCGAGTTCTTCTTCGGCCAGATGTTCCCGGAGCCGCATTCGACCAAACAGGTCGAGGATGCTGTCGCCTATGGGCTCGACGGCCGCGTCGAGACCATGCTCATGGACGACGTGCCGGTGGTGGCGACCAAAGAAGAGGTGGAGGCGATCTGCCGCCAGGTCCGGTGCCCGGTCCTCGTCATCCAGGGCGACCTGGACAACTGCCAGCCTTACGCACGGGGGCTCGCGCTCGCCGAACTCACCGGCGGGCGCCATGTGAAGCTGGAGGGCGAGGGCCACATCCCCGGGGCGCGGCACCCGGTTCGCGTCAACCTTCTGATCCGTGAGTTTGTCGGCGGCCAACCGCCGAAGCCACCCGCCCGCACCCGCGGCCGCCGGACGCGAGCACTGCTGGTGAGCTCCCCGATCGGGCTCGGCCACGCGTGGCGGGACGTCGCCATCGCGCGCGAGCTGCGCCGCCTCGTTCCAGGCCTGCAGGTCGAATGGCTCGCCCAACCGCCACTGACCACGCTGCTCGAAGCGTGTGGCGAGACAGTTCACCCTGCAAGCGCCCAGCTCGCGCCCGAGGCCACGCACGTCGACGCCGAGTCAGGCGAACACGAGCTTCACGCCTTTCATATGCTCCGCCGCATGGACGAGATCCTCTGCGCGAACTTCATGGTGTTCCACGACGTCGTCAGCCAGGACCATTTCGACGTCTGGATCGCCGACGAGGCGTGGGAAGTGGACCACTTCCTGCACGAGAACCCAGAGCTCAAGACGTCGCCCTACGTCTGGATGAGCGACTTCGTCGGCTACCTGCCGATGCCGGAGGGCGGCGCACGCGAGGCCCGCCTCACAGCGGATTACAACGCAGAGGTGATCGAGCACGTCGAGCGGAACCCAGGCCTGCGTGACGTTTCGATCTTCATTGGAGACCCGCAGGACGTCGTGCCGGAGCGATTCGGCCCAGGGCTGCCTCTCATCCGCGAGTGGACAGAGCGCCACTTCAAGTTCTCGGGATACGTGCTTCCTTTCGATCCCGCAGAGCGCAGTGACGTGCGCCGGCTGCGGCGCTCGCTCGGTTATGACCCGGACCAGGGCCTGATCGTCGGCAGCGTCGGGGGGTCGGCCGTAGGCATCCATTTGCTGCGGCGCATCGCGGAGGCGTTTCGAATCCTGCGAGCCCGTGACCCGCGGGCCCGCCTGCTGCTCGTCTGCGGCCCCCGCATCGACCCCCGTGAGATCGAACCGGTCGAGGGGATGGAGGTCGTCGGCTACGTGCACGACCTGTCGCTGACCCTGGCGTGCTGCGACCTGGCCGTGGTTCAGGCCGGGCTTTCGACCACCATGGAGCTGATCGCAAATGGCCGCCCGTTCATCCACGTTCCGCTGAGAAACCACTTTGAACAGAACTGGCACGTTGCCCACCGCCTGCGGCGTTATGGGGCGCCACCGCCGACCCCGTACGACGAGGCCACGCCTTCAACTCTGGCGGCCCAGATGCTCGAGCGCCTGCACTCACGCGCCGCCTACGAGCCGGTCGAGCCGGGCGGCGCGGCCCGCGCGGCCGGGTTGGTGGCTTCGGTGCTGGGAGTCACGGCCGGCCGCCGCTGAGGGAGTTCGGAGGTTCAGTGGTGGCTCTTCAGGATTCCGAATCTGGAACCACCGAGTCATGACCCGCCCTGCCCGATGAGCTCGTCGATCACGCCCCGCCAGGACGCCAAGTCTGGCAGTGTCACGTTCAAAGCTCGCCAATAAGTCGTACCTGCGGACCGGCGTTCAACCGGCATACTCAGCCAGCGATGAGCCCAGTCGATGTGCGTCCGATCCAGAAGCGGGAACTCGAGGACCTGCTTCCGCTGGTCGCCAGCTATCAGAAGTTCTATGGCGCCGAGCCGGACGTCGAGCGCAACCGGCGCTTCTTCTCCCGGTTCCTCCACCCCAGCGACGAGGGGCTGCTCCTGGGCGCCTGGGTGGACGGAGACTTGGCGGGCTTCGCCACGCTGTACTGGTTCTTCAGCTCCACGAAGGCCGCGGGCTCTGTGCTGATGAACGACCTGTTCGTGCGAGAGGATGTCCGTGGTGCGGGCATCGGTCGCGCGCTCATCCAGAGCGCCCTCGACGAAGCCCGCCGGCGCGGGGCGGCGCACCTCGAGTGGTACACGGCTCCTGACAACGTGGTGGCGCAACGACTCTACGATTCCGTCCCTGGTGCCACGCGTACCACGTGGTACGCGTACGAGATCGAAGCCAAGGACTGAGATCCCTCCCGTGGAGGGGACCCTGGAGCGCAGCCGGCCTACAGGCTCTGGCTGAAGCCTGGCGTCTGCAACACGGTCTCGTCTGCGGCAATTTGAGACCGGATTGGAATTCACTTTGAGACCTCTCGCCGCTCAATATGCGCGCCATGGCAGCGGCCCCGGCGGTTCTCGACAAGGTGCACGTGAGGTTCGGCAACCTGCGGCACCTTGCCCTGGCAACCTTCTACTTCGGTCTGTCGTTCACCTGGCTGCCCTATCCGCTGGTTCTGCTGCAGAGCCAAATCAAGACCTTCGGCTTCCCCAAGGACCAGGTCGAACCGGTCATCGGTTACACCGCGGCGGCCGGCGCCTTCTTCTCCGTCGTGGTGCCTCCGCTGGTCGGGGCATTCTCAGACCGCATCTCGACGCGCTGGGGACGCCGGCGTCCCCTGATGGTGGCGGGGATGCTGGTGAGCCTGGTCGGGCTTCTCCTCATGTGGAGCGCTCACAGCTACCCGCAGCTGCTCGTCGGGCACCTCGTCGTGCAGATCTGCCTCAACGGAGCCGCTGCCGCTTATTACGGAATCATCCCGGACGTCGTCCCGGCACACGAGTTCGGCAAGGCGAGCGGATTCCTGTCGGTGATGACGGCGGCGGGCGCCCTGCTCGGGTTTGCCACCACCACTGTGTTCTCCACCCAACACGCGGTTGTGCAGAGCTACCTGGTGATGGCGGTCGTGCTCGCGCTCAGCGTGCTGCCTGTGTTGTGGGCAGGAAGCCAGGAAGGTAAGAGGCCTGTCACGGCCGGCCCTCGCCTGAGTCCGCGCGAGGCCGTCGTCGACTTCTTCCGACCGCTGTGGGGCGGCGACTTTGCGTGGGTCATATTCACCCGCATGATGGTGACCGGCGGCGTGGCTGCGGTCGCCTACTTCCTGTCCCCATTCTTCGAAAACGTCGTCAAGGTCGACAACCCCGACCAGTTCACCTCGATCTGGTTGGGAATCGCCTTCGCCGCCATGATCCTTCCGGGTCTGTTCGGTGGCGCTGCTTCCGACCGCCACGGTCGCAAGCCTTTCGTCTACGCGGCAGGTGCCCTCCAGATCGGAGTGGCGGCCTACTTCATCGCCTTCTATCCGACCCAGATCTGGATCGTCATCTTGCTCGCCGTCGTCTACGGCCTTGGCTATGGCCTGTACATAGCTGTGGACTGGGCCCTCGCTTGCGACACTGTGCCGGATCGCGCGAAGTCTGCAAAGGACATGGGCCTGTTCCACGTCGGCCAGACGCTGCCCAACAGCATCATCCCGGCCATCGAGGGAGTGTTGATCGCCTACTTCAACAGCCACCTGGCCAACTCCGGCTACCGGGTTGCCTTCGCCAGCGTGATCCTCTTCTTCCTACTCGGCACCGTGTTCGTCAGCAGGATCCGTTCGGTGCGGTAGATCGGCTCCGCAGACAGTCCTCGAGCTGTCCGCGACCGGTCCGGCGCTCCGTCCACAAGAAGAAACCGCGGTAACGTACGGCGCAGAGACTTGCGCAAGGTCTACCGTGGCGCCGACATCGAGGTCAGCTTCGATCTCGACCTTTGCGTCCACATCGGGGAATGCCTCCGTGGCGACCGGGAGGTTTCGGACTGGCCGCAACCTTTGGAGTGTTGGTGATCCCGGTCAGGGGGCACCGCGTGCGGTGGCCACTCTATCCAGCCATCGGCTGCCTGCTGTTTGGGCTGTTTATCGCGACGAGCAGCGCGGCCAGCCAGATCCTATTGCCGCTAGTGATCGTGGCCCTGGGCCTCTTCCTGTTGATACGAGCATCGACGAGGCGCGCCGGCCCGCCTCAAACCGGTCGCTGAAGCCGATCAGTTCAATGGACCGGAAGTCACCAGCTGTCCTCTGATCTGACCCCCGGCCTGTAAGACCGAGCTGGGGCCGTACAGCGCGACGGTGAGGCGGGTCGTCCCGCAGACGGTGTAGAGCGTCGTGCCTGCCGTGGTCGGAACCGCGCACAGGACGCGAAGGTCCCGGGCAATCGTGACCACCGGCAGCGTCTCGTTGGCGTTCGGAGAGCGGATCGCAATCGTGAGTCCGGTGTCAACCATGTCCCTCATCGAGATCTGGACATGACCAGCGCGGTCGCGTACCAGGACGCCCATGAGAGGGTCGCTGAAGCCACCCGGGCCCGGGTGCACCGGCCCCGGCTTGACTGCCCCGGCTTTCGTGGGCGGAGTGCCTGCCCTGGCCGACCATCCGGACTGAAGCGGCCCGTTGAACGCCCAACCTCCCGCAACGACCAGGAAGAAGGCGACCACGATCGCGGCCGCGACGCGTATCGGCAGCGTCACGAGCCGGCCCTGGCCAAGACGAAGGCCAAGCGCGAACAGCACCGCCGCGACACACGACGCGACGACGGCGATCATCCAGGGTGCCCGGGCGTCGCTCCCGGTGCCCAGGCCGTGGACCACGGCAAGCGGCCATGACACGTACGCCGCCCAGTGGATCAGCCGCCATGCACGTGGGCCCACGCGCTTCCGCAACGCGCTGCTGACCCCCACCCCGACCAGGACCCACATGGAAGCCACGCCGAAGCCCAGCCAGATGGGCCGGTAGGTGGCTCCCACCGGAATCAGCGCGTCACGCAGGCTGATATGGGCGAAGGGGTCGAGCACCGTCGTGACGACGTGAGCGCCGAGCAGAAATACACCGAGCAGGCTCAGGTTGCGGTGCATGTCCGCCGCCACGAAGCCCGGCACCTTCACACCGATCCACCTGGTTGCCGTCACGATGCCGAGGACCACCGTGCCGGTCAGCACGATCAGCGTGGCGGTGCCAAGTCCGCGGGTCGCGTACCAGTACCAGCTGGGTGAGCTCGAGGCTGCTCCAGCCGCGGCGAGAAGGTGTGCGGTCATCACGGGGTTGACTTACCGAGAACGGTGAATGAGTCGAACGTCAGCATGGAAGCGAAGGCGTGGAGTGGCAAACGGGTCTGGGCGGCGGCATGGGGGCGGGTCCCGGACCCTGGTACGGAGGGCGCGGTGCCGAGCCGCTCACACCCGGGGGCCAGCCGGCGTGGTGAACCACCTTGCGGATCACCGTCGGTGGCTTCTGAACCGGGGTCGCCGCGACCGGCACCTCCGGTGGGGCGGCGCTAGGCGGCGCGGCCGGGGGCTTGCCGGAAAAGTACGCGTAGGCCAGGTTCGAGAACAGCCAGCTCAAGCCGAGGGCGCCGGCCACCCCGCCGTAGCCGGCGATACGGACCACCAGCATCGCCCGGTCGCGGGCGGCCTGCTCAGGGCTCCGATCCATCAGCTTGGGACTCAACTGTCCCCAACGGAAGGCGCCGAGTCATCTGTTGCCCCGTCGTCGGACGCCGGCACGCCGCCCTGTGAGCCGGAGTGGCTCTGGGCCGGCCAGGAGGGCCGGGCAGGTGGAGGGTCGTAGACATTGACCACCTTGTGCACGGCCGGCACGGGCGGAAACAGCGTCCCGGCTTCGATCGGCCAAGCGGTGTAGTCGTAGGGGGCGAAGTCGGCGGCCAGCGTCTGCAGTCCAATCGAGAGCGTGGTGGTGGCCAGGGCAACGAACCCGGCCGCGGCTCCCGCCCCCAGGGTGACGAATACGAACAGCAAGACGCCGTTGCGGCTCGCCTTCTTTCGCGAGCCGATCCCGACGCTGCCACGAACCGCGGGGCTTCGAACCATCATTTGGGTCTCCTCTGCTCTGGGATTGAGGCCGGGAACGGTTTTCGGCCGATCCAGGTGCTGTGTGCGGGGGCCGGCCATCAAATACATAGACGCGCAACCCCCTCGATGTCGGCAAACCCGCACTGATCGACCACGGCGCCTCAGCACCGGAGAGACACGAATTTAACCCCGATGAGGGACTGAGGCCTCAGCCTCCACTTTCTGTCACAGGACATGAAGGCCGAGCTGTCCCGGCGTGGGCTTGGTCAGAGGTAATCGAACAGGACTTAGGTCTTGCGGTCGGTTTCGTGAAGTGCCATGTGCCCAGGGTGGCACGGCGCCGATGCCACGACGAGTAGCAGGTCAAGGTTCGAATTCAAAGCTGGCGCGAGGTATGTTGTGCGGGCCATCCCCGCCAAAAGGAGAGACGCATGAACCTTCTACCCGGCGTCCGCGCTCACAACATACGAACAGATCGGCTGCACATGCAGTATCTGGAGTCCGGACCGTCTGACGGAATACCCGTCGTGATGATCCACGGAAACCTGGCGACCGGTCGTTTCTATGAGCACCTGATGCCCGGGGCACCGGAGCGTTACCGGATCATCGCGCCGGACATGCGTGGCTTCGGCGATACGGAACGAGTTCCGATCGACGGCACCCGAGGCCTTCGTGATTGGGCCGACGACACCTTCGCGCTGGTGCATGCGCTGGGGATCGCGCGACCCGTGCACCTGGTCGGGTGGTCGACCGGTGGTGCCGCGATCGCGAACTACGCCCAAGACCGGCCAGTGGCTTCGCTTACCTTCGTCGATCCTGTCTCGCCGTACGGCTTCGGCGGAGTCCGGCTCGACGGGAGCCCCTGTTTTCCCGATTACGCCGGATCGGGCGGTGGTACCGGGAGCGTTGAGTTCACGAAGCGCCTCGCCGACCACGACACGTCCTCCGACTCGCCGTTCTCCCCGCGCAACGTGATGAATACGTCTTACTGGGCGCCGTCGCATCGGGAGCCGGCGGAGCGCGAGGACATGCTCATCGACGAGATACTGAAATCGGTGACAGGCGATGATGGATACCCCGGCGACGTAACGCCGTCCCCCAACTGGCCCACCGTCGCTCCCGGTACACGCGGCATCCTCAACGCCTTGTCTGGCAAGTACTGCAACTGGGCCGGGATCGTCGACATCAGCCCCAAGCCGCCGATCCTCTGGACGCACGGCACGGCTGACATCGTGGTCGCAGATGGCTCGGTATGGGAGATGGGCACGCTGGGCAAGATGGGAGCCGTGCCAGGGTGGCCGGGCGAGGAGGTCTTTCCCCCGCAGCCGATGGTCACACAGATCAGCAACGTCTTGAAGAGCTATCGGAATGCGGGCGGCCGTGTACAGATCGAGATGTTCGAGGGCTCTGGCCACGGTCCGATCTTTGACGCCGCCGAGCGATGGAGCAAGGTCTTCTTCGCCTTTCTGGCTTCAGTCGAGCGGGGTGCCGAAACGACCTGATCACGCTCCGCAGGTCGTCAGCCCCGCCGGGCCGGCTGTCAGGTATGGGTTGGGACATGGCGGTTCTCTCTTCTGACGACGCCATGCCAGAACTGCCACCCTGATCGAGCGGTCGACCCGAAAACCGACCATGTCCACGAGTGCGATCGAGGCCCCATACTCACCCTCGCACGTGGACGCGCAGGGCGTTGAGGGACAGGAGTGGGCCCGCTCGCGAGGGATGCGCCGCATGCGAGCTGCCCTCCAGACCAGCATGCTCCTCCCCGCTCTGTCCAGCTTCTGCAGGCTGACCGTCCTCGAGCGCGAGAGGCTCCGCGACCTGACCGGTCCGGCGATCTTCGTTTCGAATCACGTAAGCGCGCTCGACGCCGTCGTGATGGCCGAGGCGCTCCCTCCTCGTTACCGCAATCGCTCGGTTGTGGTCGCGGCTGCGGACTCGATCTTCAAACGCAAGTGGGAAGCTCGTCTTGCACAGGTGACCGTCGACGCTTTTCCCATTCCACGCGGCGGCGGCGCCCGGCCCCACCTCGATTACCTGAAGCAGCTCCTGCATACGAACTGGTCCGTGATCATCTTTCCGGAGGGCCGGCTGACGGCGACCGGCGCCATCGGGCCCTTCCGTAAGGGCGCTGCCATCCTGGCCCAGGATGCCGGAGTGCCCATCGTTCCCGCATACGTGGACGGCATGTATGAGGTGATGCCCCGGTTCCGACGCATACCAAGGCCAGGCCGCGTGACGGTCACGTTCGGCGTGCCGGTTGTCGCTCAGTCTGATGAGGACTACGACGGGTTCAT
>JBGPOC010000005.1:0-21015 GCA_041487825.1 Candidatus Dormibacteraceae bacterium
CGAGTTCCACTTCGGCATGTGCTCCGTGCAGTATCGGATCATGTCGACGATGAGGCGCATGGAAGGGCGCGGCGGGTAGATGTACTCCTTCTGCGCGATGAACTCCTTGAGGATGTCGTTCTGCAGCGTTCCGGCGAGCTGGCTGCGCTTGACGCCGCGCTTCTCCGCCGCCGCGATGTACATCGCCCAGATGACGGCGGCCGGCGAGTTGATGGTCATCGAGGTCGTGATCTCGCCGAGGGGGATCCCGTCGAACAGGGTCTCCATGTCCGCGAGTGAATCGATGGCGACACCGCAGTGACCGATCTCCCCGCGGCTGGTGGGAGCGTCGGAGTCCTGGCCCATCAGCGTGGGCATGTCGAAGGCGACGGAGAGACCGTTCTGCCCGTTGGCGAGCAGGTACTTGTATCGCTTGTTCGTCTCCTCCGCGGTCGCAAAGCCCGAGAACTGGCGCATGGTCCAGAGCCGCCCGCGATAGCCACTCGGATGGATGCCCCGCGTATACGGGAAATGCCCCGGCATCTCCTCCTCGCGCTTGGGGAGGTCGGCGGCCGTGTAGAGGGGCTTCAGGGGTATCCCCGATATGGTCGAGGTCTCGATCCCGTCATCTCGTGTCGGGCTCGCCTCGTACTCCTCCATCCAGACCTCTTTCGGGTCGCGAGCTCGAACCTTCATCCGGACATGCGGCCGGAGGGCCGGCCGAGAGATTTGGAGATCCAGGTGGTGCGAGCCGAAGGCAGGGGTGGCCCGGCTGGGAGCCCACTGCAAGTGGGTGACGACGACGGGACGGGCCCCCTAACGCACGGATCGTGCCGCATGGGCTCCAAAGGTCCGGCTGGCATCTCCGGCTGCATGTCCACCCATTATCCGTCGGAGGTCTGAATTCAGTTTCCTCTGCGCTTGCGTTTGCCGGCGATCCGGTCGAGGATCTCGTCGGCGGCGCGGTACGGGGTGCCGTCCTTCAGAAGCCTGCCGGCCAGGTCGGCGTCCTCGCCCAGGGCCAGCCGGGCCTGCTCTCGGGCCAGCTCGGCCACGACGTCGGCCGTCTCCTCCTTGAGCCTTTGCTCGGCAAGCTCGCGCGCCCGGCCGCTCGATTCGAGGTACAGGCGATGGGCCTCGATGGCCTCCCACAGAGCCTCGATGCCCTCCTGGCGGGCCGCAACCGTGAGGATGATCGGTGGCTTCCAAGCTTTTGCCGCGCCGGTGCCCTGCGTGCGCGGCGCGCTCAGGCTCATCATCCCGCGGAGCTCCATCGCAACGCGCTGGTGCCCGTCCAGGTCCGCCTTGTTGACCACGAAGATGTCGGCGATCTCCAGGATGCCGGCCTTGATCATCTGCACGCCGTCTCCCAGGTTCGGCGTCATCACGACGACGGTAGTGTCGGCAACGGCCGCCACCTCCAGCTCCGACTGCCCGACGCCGACGGTCTCAAGGATCACCTCCTCGAAGCCGAAGGCCCCGAGCAGCCGGATCGCTTCGCGAGTGGCCAGGGCGAGGCCGCCCAGGTGACCGCGTGCGCCCATGCTGCGGATGAAGACCTTGGGGTCGAGTGCGTGCCGCTGCATGCGGATTCGATCGCCGAGGATGGCTCCGCCGGTAAATGGCGAGTTGGGGTCGGTGGCGAGCACCGCGACCGACTTGCCCTCCTTCCGCAGCAGTGCGATCAGGGCATCGACCAGCGTCGACTTGCCGGTGCCGGGAGCGCCGGTGAAGCCGGCCACATTCGCATGGCCCGCACCACCCTGCAGCGCAAGCTCCAACCCTCTCACCGAGAGGTCTCGGCGCTCGACGAGGCTGATCGCACGGGCGAGGGCGCGGATGTCGCCGGCGCGGAACCGCCTCGCCAGTTCGCCGTCGGTCCTTGCAGTCACCACGCCGGAACGAAACCTACCAGCGTGGAGGGGTCGGCAGGTCGATGATCGCGATGGCGCTAGATGCCGAGGAATCTCAGGGCGTAGTCGTGGCCCACGACGACGACCAGCCCGAATGTCTGCTGGCCGCGGGCCGGCGCAGGGCTCTTCGGGGTGGCGTTCACCACGGTGGCGCCGAAGAAGGTCGCCAACCACTTTGTCGTCCGGGGAAACTGGCCGCCGGAGTAATCGAGGATCACCGTCCTCGATAAGGGCCGGTGCGGCACCGGGTCGGAGAGGAGCAGCCCGGTCGGATCGAGCATCATCGTGACTCGGCCGTCAAGGCCAGTGAAGCTGTTGGATCCGTTCGCAATCTGGATTGGAGCCTTCTCCGCGAGCACGTTCGGGTCGATCAGTACGGATTTCAGATAACGGTGGATCATCGTGTAGCTCGGGTCGAGAGGGCAGAGCTGCGAGACGTACGGCCCCATGCCACAGTTGCCCGAACCAAGGAGATTTCCCTCTGTCCCTGGAGCCGGCGCGGTCAACGCGACCCGGATGATCGAGGTGTTGGGAAGGTTCTTCCCCCAGTCGTAGATGGCCTGCATATCGGAGAGCGACATGTCGGTCGTGATGTTCTTCTGAAGCGCGTTCAAGAGCTGCGGCGCCTTCGAGAAGCCGTTGACCGAGGTCGCCTTCTTCTTGATCGCTTCCATGATGTCCTGCTGGCGGCGCGCTCGCCCGAAGTCGGACGACTGTGCAGCCTCGATCGCGTGCCTGGATCGGGCGACCTCCAGGGCCTGCTCCCCGTTGAGGTGCTGGCACCCGGCCTTGAAGTGGATCGGATGGTAGCCCCCGGTGTAGTCCGGGTAGCTGGTGTCGTCGAGGTTTGTGGTGAGGCAGACATCCACACCACCGAGGGCGTTGACCATGTCGCGGAAGGCGATGAAGTCGACCGCCACGTATCTGTCGAACTTCAGGCCCGTGATCTTGCCGACCTCGTGCTCCGCCGCATGGCCGCCGCCGTCGCGACCTGTGAATGCTTTTGCGACGCAGCAGATGATGTTTGTGTAGGGCACCTCGTAAGCCGCGTTGATCTTGTTGGCCCAGGTCCTGCTCGATGGGTCCTGGAGGTTCATGTGAACCACCAGATCACGTGGTATTGACGCGAGCATGACGCGGTTGCTGACCGGATCGATCGACACGGCCATGATCGAGTCCGTGAGATAGGGCGCGTCGTTCTCGTAGCCGCCCCTGCCCAGCAGAAGGATGTTCACCCGCTGTCCGTGCTTGAGCTTGTAGGCGATCGTGCCGGGCGCCGGCTCGAGCGCCTGGACGACCTCGCCGAGAGGATTGAGGTGGTGGCCGGTGATCCCGGTCATGAAGTCGTCCAGACGCTTGTAGGTGAGCGTGGCGCCGACCAATGCAACGACGAGCAGGGCGGCGAGAATTATCGCCGGGACCGACCGGGTCAGGCGGTAGGTGACGTTGTAGCGGGATCGCCTGGCCCTTGGCCTGGCCCTAAGCATGCGCACCGGGGATTTTACCGTGCAGGCTCGTTGGAACGCGGATCGGGCCTGGACGGTTACGCCTGCTCTAGTCCTGGGCGGTTCGCCTCAGGGCGTTGAGGTGGTCGTGCCGTGCGACATGATGAAGATCCAGGAGATCGCCCATCCCGCGCTCGCCAGGAACCCGACGATCCCAAGGATCAGGCCGGCGATGGCGAGGCCTCCGCCTCCGACGGACCCGCCGCTGGCAGCGATGCGCTGGCGCGAGATGAACCCCATGATCGCGGCCGCGGGGCCCAGGAGGATCCCCAGGCAGAAGGGCCAGAAGCAGATCAGCGACAGGATGCCCGCTATGAGCGAGCCGATCGCCAGGCCGTCCGTTCTCGGGGCAGCATATCCGGCTCCCGTCATCGCGTAACCGGACGGCGGTGGCGGCACGTACCCTCCCCCGGGCGGCGGTGGTGGCGGCGTGAAGCCTCCGCCCGGTAGCGGCGGGGGCGGCGGCAAATCCGACATCTAACTCCTCCTTGCGCCGCCCCTGCGGCGCACTACCCCTTCTCGAAGCTGCGGATTATCCAGGCTTGCATCGCAAGCGCATACGCCGAAGTCACAAGAACACCGATGCCGCACACGACCGTTCCCAGCGAGCCGACGAAGCTGGCGGCGATCAGCATAAGGCCGGCGATCAGGGTATGGCTCAGATTGATACGCGATCGGCGAAGCACCGCCGCGACGTTGATCCCGCCGGCGATCCCGCCCGTGTCAGTGGCCAGGACTATCGCGGGCGTCGCGAACGTCAAGGCCAGGCTCAGGAGGCTGACCGCGCTGAATCCCAGGAGGTTGAGGAAGATCGCACCCGCGATGAGCGCGGCGTCTGCCGAGCCCTGCCCTTGGCGCACCGCGAGCGCTGATGCCGGAACGAAGATCACCAGAGCGACCGCGATGATCCCCAGCACGTAGATGAACTCCACCGCGAACAACCGGATGCCTCGGCCCAGGTAGCTGAGGTTGGCCGGAGCGAGCCTCTCCTCCCCCGCCCTGAGCCGGTCGAGCGACGCGAGCATCCAGCCAAGGCCGTTGATGGAGCCGATGATCGGGATCAGGAGGGTCAGGGCGATGATGAGCAGCTTCGCGAGCCATTCAGGATCGCGAAACGGCCAGCTGAAAGCGTCGGCGACGCGATCCAACCTGCTTACTGAAAGGTCTGGGGTGCCGAGATCGCGATCAACAGCAGCACCAGCCAGAAGAGGCTGACGACCGCGCCGACGGCGGTCGCCACTGCTCCGAGCACCCAACCGGTGACCGCCAGGCTCCGCCCGCCGACCGAGCCCGCGGAGCTGTCGATCCTCGCCAGGGCCGCCCGGCCCGTGAAGTAGCCGAAAGGCCCGAGCGCGAGGCCTGGAAGGCCAAACGGCAGGCCGACCAGTATGCCCAGGATCGAGGCTGCCAGCGAGGTGATGGCCCGCCCGTCAACCGGCGCCGACCGGCCGAGACCAGGCGGCGGATAGGCCGGTGGCGGGTAGTAGGGCGCAATGTTCGACGGAATGCTGATCGGAAACTGCGGCGGATCCGGAGGCATGGCCTCCCGAACGTCGGTCGACGTGGCCGGCCCGGCGTTTGGGGCGGTCACTTGAGGAGAGATCTCGCGATGACAACACGCTGGATCTGATTCGTGCCCTCATAGATCTGCGTGATCTTTGCGTCGCGCATCATCCGCTCCACCGGGTAGTCGCGGATGTAGCCGTACCCACCGAGGAGCTGCACGCAATCGGTGGTCACTTTCATGGCCATGTCGGAGGCGAACAACTTGGCCATGGCGGCGATCTTGGTCAGATCCGGGGCCTTGGCGTCCACCTTGGTTGCTGCCCGATACACGAGGTGCCGGGCGGCTTCGATCTCGGTGGCGATGTCGGCGAGCATGAACTGGATGCCCTGGAAGCTCGCAATCGGCTGCCCGAACTGGTTCCTCTCCTTTACGTAATTCAAGGCGTAGTCGAACGCACCCTCGGCGATGCCGAGCGCCTGCGCCCCGATGCCCGGGCGCGAGCGGTCGAGGACGGCCAGGGCGATCTTGAAGCCCGCGCCCTCCTCGCCGAGCCGGTTGGCCACCGGCACCTTGACGTCCTCGAACACCAGCTGCGCCGTCGGGGAGCCGCGAATTCCGAGCTTGTGCTCCAGCTTGTCCGCCTTCCATGGGCTGGTCTCACGCTCGAGGACGAAGGCCGAGATGCCATGCTGCTTCGCGTCCGGATCCGTCTGTGCGAAGACGACCAACGTTCCCGCGACGCTGCCCCCGGTGATGAACTGCTTGGTGCCGTTCAGGACGTACTCGTTGCCATGGCGCGTGGCGCGCGTCTTCATCGCGGCGGCGTCTGAGCCGCTTCCCGTCTCCGACAGGGCATAGGCGGCGACCTGCTCACCCGAGGCGAGCGGCGGGCAGAGTCGCTTCTTCTGCTCTTCGGAGCCGGCGACCAGGATGGGATAGGACCCTAGAGCCTGGACGGCCAGGATCAGCGACGAGCTCGCACAAGCCTTCGCGATCTCCTCGATGCCCATGCAGATCGTCACACTCGAGCCGGAGATTCCGCCGTACTGCTCTGGGAACGGGATGCCGAGGATGCCGTTCTCCGCGAACAGCTTCTCGATGTCTTTCGGATATTCGGCCTTCTCGTCGATCTCCGCCGCGCGAGGGGCGACCTTGTCCTGGACGAGCTCCCTGATCGTGTCCCGAATCGCGATCTGCTCCGCGGAAAACTCGAAATCCACAGGCTGAGATTACCTCCTTCCTATTCGTACCAGCGTCGCGGGGACGGCTGGGTTCACCCCGGCCGTTAATTTGTCCCCATCACTGCATCGCACGGCCAGGAGCCAGCTTTCTAAATCAATGGCGATCCTTATGCCGGAAAGAGAGTATGAGATGACCTCTGGGTTCCCTCTCATTTCAGCAAGTCTCGCGCGATGACGATCCGCTGGACCTGGTTCGAGCCTTCGTAGATCTGGAGGGCTTTGGCATCGCGCACATGGCGCTCTAATGGGCAGCCCGCGGTGGTGCCTTCCTCGCCCGCGAGCTGCACCGCGTCAATCGCCAGTTGCATCGCGGTGTCGGTGCAATGAAGCTTGGCCATCGACGCCTGGCGCGTGAACGGACGCCCGTGGCTGCACAACCATGCAGCGTGGTAGGCGAGCAGGCGGGCCGATTCCAGTCGCGTGGCCATGTCGGCCAGCATGAATTCGTCGCCCTGGGCTCGCTCGTGTTCGGCGACCAGGTCGCGAGACTCGTCCAAGGCGGCCTGCGCAATGCCGAGCGCCTGGCCCGAGATGCCGATTCGCCCCGAGTCGAGCGCCCTCATGGCAACGGTGAAGCCCTGGCCCTCCGAGCCCAGGCGGTTGGCGGCCGGGACCAGCACGTCCTCGAGCACCAGCTCGCCGGTGGGCGAACCGTGAAGCCCCATTTTCTCGAAGACCTGTCCGACGCGAACACCAGGCGTGTCAGCCGGCACCAGGAAGGCGCTGATTCCAGCTGACCGTTCATCAGACCCGGTCCGCGCGAACACGATGTAAAGACCGGCGTGTCCGATGTTGGTGATGAATACCTTGGTGCCGTTAAGGACGTAGCCGTCACCGTGGCGGCGCGCGCTTGTCTTCAAAGACGCGGCGTCCGACCCGGACGAGGGCTCGGTCAGCGCGAAGGCGCCCAGGAGCTCACCCGATGCCATCGGCGGCAGCCAGCGGCGCTTCTGCTCCTCGGAACCGAAGAGGAGTATCGGTTCGCTGCCCACGCTCGTGTGTACGTCGACGATGACCGACGTGGAGGCGCAGGCCTGCGCCAGCTCCTCGATGCAGACCGCAAACGCGACGGCGTCGAGGCCGACGCCTCCGTATTCCCGCGGAATCAGGACGCCGAGCAGCCCAGCTTCCGCCGCGGCTTCGATGGCCTCGTCGGGGAAACGGTGGTCGCGGTCCACCTCGGCGGCATGGGGCTGGACAGCCCCCTGCGCCAGCTCGCGGACGGCCGCCCGGAAGGTCGCATGCTCGGGCGCCAATTCGAGGTCCACCTTGACCGCCAACTAGAATAGGGAATCGGGCATGGAAGCAGGACCGAGATACCTCGAGGGGACCACGGTCGGGAGCGGGCGCGACATCATCGGGGTGCGCAGGGACCGGATCGCCGACATAATCAGCACCGGGCGAGAGATAATCTCGCGCGCCAAGGCGGAAAAGCTGCTGCCCGAGACCATCACAGGCGCCACGGCCGCCCTCCTGGTCACGATCGCCGGGTACGGCGAGCCACTTTCCGAAGGCCAGTGGCGTGAGCTCGCCGGAGTCGTCGGCGGGATCATGCGGGACAACACTTATGCGGACCTCGCCCGCCTACGGACGTTGATCACCCAGGAGCAGTTCTTGAACGTGGCACGCAACCAGGGCTACAGCCGATTCATCCGCCGCCTCGACGACGGTCGCTGGGTCTGCGAGCTTGCCCCCAAGCTGGAAGATCTCCCTGACGAGTAATCGTTTCCTCAGCTTCCTGCGGTCGCGACCGATTCGAATGCTTGCCGCAGCCATCTTCTCGCTGGTGATCGTCAGCCCGGCGGGAGTGGTCTTCGCCGTGGTCTGGACCACGCCCTACCTGAGTCCTCCGGCCGCTGTCGACGTGGCCCCCGAGGGACCGATTCGCGTGCTGCCTGCGCCGGACGTGCAGCCCGGCAGCCTTCCCAAGGCGCCGCTCAACGTGTACGCCAACACCCTGTCCGGCGTGGTGCCATGCCCGCTGTGCAACCTCCCGCCGCGCGTCTACGTTCCCAACAGCGGGGCCGGCACCGTG
Organism: Candidatus Dormibacteraceae bacterium; assembly: GCA_041487825.1. Taxonomy (GTDB): domain Bacteria; phylum Chloroflexota; class Dormibacteria; order Dormibacterales; family Dormibacteraceae; genus Palsa-872. Next base: position 8,181 of record JBGPOC010000005.1, read on the forward strand.
GACGTGATCAACCCGCTGACGTTCAAGGTGATCGACCATTACGCGGTCGGCTCCATTCCCCACCACATCGCGCCGGCCTGGGACATGAGCGCTCTCTACGTCGACAACGAGGCGTCGAGCAGCCTGACCGTGCTCAGCACACGCACCGGGAGGCCGGCTGGACATACGATCTCCATCCCGTTCCCGTACAACCTCTACTTCACGCCGGACGGCACGAAGGCGATCGACGTCGTCGAGCGGCTGCAGCGCATCGAATTCCGGGACCCACACCACGGCTGGAAGCTGCTCGGGTCGGTGGCGATTCCCTGGCCTGGGGCCGACCACCTCGACTTCAGCGCCGACGGAAGCTACCTCATGATCTCGACCGAATATTCGGGCGTGGTCGCAAAGGTCGACTGCATCCACATGAAGCTGGTCGGCTACGTCCAGGTCGGAGGCCTGCCCATCGACGTCAGGCTGTCTCCAGACGGAACGGTTTTCTACGTGAGCAACCAGGGCCTCATGGGGGTCTCGGTTATCGATCCGATCGCCATGAAGGTGGTCAAGTTCATCCCGACCGGAAGGGGGGCCCACGGCCTCCAGGTGTCGCGTGACACGAAGTCGCTCTACGTGTCCAACCGCCTGGAGGGCTCGTTCTCGGTCATCGACTTCGCGACCCGCAGAGTCGTCGCGAAGTGGTACATACCCGGCGGGGGGAGTCCGGACATGTTGCAGCTGAACCCTGCCGGCACCCAGCTGTGGGCGTCGGGTCGCTACAACGCCACCGTCTACGTGATGAGCACGGTTACCGGCAAGCTGATCGCCAAGATCCCGGTCGGCTCTCAAGATCACGGCATCACCTACTTCCCCAACGTCGGCCTGCACAGCCTCGGCCACAACGGCGTGTACCGGTAGATATGAGAGGGAACCCGGATGGTTCCCCTCATCGCGCGTGCGGCTTCGCCGCAGGCGCTGCTCTCCCTCCGGTATATGGAAGGGATTTGTTTAGGACGAGTCTCTCCGCACCACACTCGGAGTGGTCGGGGACAAAGTCATGGCCGGGGGGACCCCGGCCAACCATGCCGCGCTAGGCGCTGAGCGTCAGCAGCCCAGCAGGCGCGCGATCAGCATTCGCTGCACCTCGGAGGTTCCCTCACCGATCTCGTTGATCTTGACGTCCCGCCAGTACCTGGCGACCGGGTAGTCCTCCATGAAGCCGTACCCGCCATGGATTTGAATCGCCTGGTCGGCGGCGCGCTTTGAGGTCTCCGATGCATAGAGCTTGCACATTGCGGCGAGCATCCGCGACTCGTCGGTGGCATCAGCGCCCGAGTTCATGTGGGTCACCGCCGCTCGATAGACCATGGTGCGGGCAATCTCGGTCTCCATCGCCATGTCTGCGAGCTTGAACTGGATGGACTGGTGCTTCGATATCGGCACTCCGAACGTCCTGCGCTCCTTGGCGTATGCGAGGGACGCGTCGAGGCAGGCCTGCGCCAGGCCGACAGAAAGCGCAGCGATTGCGATGCGGCCGCCGAGCAGCGTGTGCAGGAACTGCCGGTAACCACCGCCAAGCTCCCCAAGAAGGTTTGCGGCGGGCACGGCGCAGTCCTCAAAGCTCAGCGGGTGTGTGTCGGACGAGTGCCACCCGAGCTTGCGGTACGACTCCAGCACGTGGTAGCCGGGCGTGCCGGTGGGGATCATGATGGCGCTGATCTCGGGCTGATCGCCATTCGACCTGGCGGTGACGGCGGTGACGGTCACCCCCGCGGAGATCTCGGTCCCGCAGTTGGTGATGAACTGCTTAGCCCCGTTGACGACCCATTGGCCATCTCGCAGCTCGGCCCGCGTCTTCGTGGCCCCTGCGTCGGAACCGGCCTCGGGCTCGGTCAGCCCGAATGCCCAGATCTTGCGGCCGGCGAAGAGGTCCGGGAGCCACCGCTCCTTCTGCTCTTTGGTGCCGAAATCGTGGATCGGCGCAGCCCCGAGGCAGACGGCCGCCTCCAGCGTGATGCCGACTCCGGTGTCGGCCCGCGAAATCTCCTCGATGGCCAGGCACAGCGAAAGGAAGTCGCCACCCGCGCCGCCGTACTCTTCGGAGAATGGCAGGCCGAAGAGGCCGAGCTCTCCCATCTGGTGGACGATGTCGTAGCCAAACCTGTGGTTGCGGTCGAGCTCTTCAGCGGCCGGCGCCACGACCTCGCGGGCGAAATCGCGGCACAGGTCTCGAACCGCCTGCTGCTCAGTCGAGAGTTCAAAGTCCACTGGCGACTTAGTATCCCGTACCGCGATGAGCGACGACCCCTACGAAGCTGCGATGCGGATCGTGTCGCAGCTCGAGGCGCTCGACGGCCCCAACGTAAACCCGCTCTGCCGGACTCGCGTCTTCACCCACGGACGGCGTACTGAGCGGGCCCTGTTGCTCCTGCATGGATTCACGAGCTGCCCGCAGCAGTTCGATGCTCTCGGCCGGCGGTTCCATGACGACGGCTGGAACGTCCTCATCCCGCGCTATCCGCGCCATGGCTACACGGATCGGCTCAGCACCTCGATCTCGGAGCTCCGCTCAGACCACCTGGCGGCCGTGGCCGACCGGTCCGCCGCCGCGGCCGCCGGACTCGGCAAGCACGTGACCGTCGCCGGGCTTTCACTGGGCGGCGTCCTGGCCGGACACCTCGCACAGACGGGCGCCGGCGTCGACCGCGCGGTCCTGATCGCCCCGATGTTCGGCCTGCAGGGCGTTCCCCGCCCGGGCCTGGCGGCGATGGCCCGCCTCGCGTACGTGCTCCCAAACTTCTTCATCTGGTGGGATCCGAGATCCAGGGAGCGCCGCGGCCCGGCGCACGCGTACCCTAGATTCGCCACCCACGCATTCGCCGCCCTCGTACAGACCGCATCCGGCGTGCTCAGAGAGGCCGGTGAGGCGCCGCCCAAGGTTCTCGATCTTGCCGTCATCACCAACGCTGCCGAGCCAGGCCTCGACAATCGATTCACATATCAACTCGTCGACGCGTGGCGAAGGCGAGGGGCCAGCGTGAGCACGTATGAGTTCCCAGCGTCGGATCGCCTGCCGCACGATCTCATCGACCCGGCGAACCCGGATCAGAACACCGAGCTCGTCTACCCGGTCGTGGTCAGAGCGATCATCGGCGCCTAGAGCGCCCGGAACATCTCGTACTCGACGCGGGCGTCACCAGGCCGCACGGTCTGGACGGCGCCTGTGCGCTTAAAGCCGGTGCGCCGGTAAAGCCTCTCAGCGCTTTCGTTACCGTCGACCACCCATAGAACGACGCGCCCGTAACCGGAGTGTTCCGCCCAATCGAGGACGGTGTTGACCAGCGATTCGCCGACGCCTCGACCGCGCGCCTTGGGGTCGACCCACAGCGCCGTCAGCGCAGCGGTTCCTTCGAAGCCGGAAGATCCGCCGGCGACCGTGCCGACAACCTGTCCGTCCCGCTCGGCCACGAAACGCGCCCGGTCGGCGAGCCGCAACCGCCAGCTGTCTTCGCTCGCCCCGACCTCCGCTTCGAAGGTTGAGCCGAACGCATAAGGAGCATCACGCAGCGCCGCCAGGCGCACATCGCGGAAGGTCCGCCAGCCATCCGGCTCCAGCCGGCGGATTTCAGTTGCCGAGGACGAACACCTTCAGCGCCCAGCTCAGCGCCACCACGCTGACGATGCCGATGATGAGAAGCCGCCACTGCGCCGTGCTGAGATCCAGGGTCCAGGTGCGCCCGGTGACGATCCCGACCGCAAGTCCGGCCACCCCCACCACGCTGCCCGCGAAGAGAGCGGGGCCGAGCGGATAGAGGCGGACGGCGTCCGCGACGTCTCCCTGCCACATGTACGCGAACGACCGGGTGCCGCCACAGAAGGGGCACGGGTGGCCCGTGAGGTAGTAGAAGGGACAGGGCGGCAGCGTCAAGTGGCTCGCCGCGACGACCCAGTAGATCCGGGTGTATGCGAGCCACAGCAGCAAGCCCCCGAGAATCGAGAAATCGCGCAGCCGATCCCCTGGCATCGGCCTGGCGATCGAGATCGGAACCGAAATCGCGGGCCGCGTGTTGAGCCGCATTCGCGTCGCTATCGTAGGAGGCCGACGATCTGGTCGGTCGTCTCGGCCACCGCGACTCCCGCGTTGCGGAAAGCCTCCTCCTTGCTCTTGGCCGTGCCGCGATTGCCCGAGATGATCGCGCCCGCGTGACCCATACGCTTGCCCTCGGGCGCCGTGCGCCCCGACACGAACGCCACCGTCTTCAACCTGGTTCCTCGGGCCAGCACCTCCGCCGCGTGCTCCTCGTCGCTGCCGCCGATCTCGCCGATGACGACCAGGTGCGTCGTCGCCGGGTCCTTCTCGAAGAGCTCGACGACATCCTTGAAGGTCAGCCCCATGACCGGATCGCCTCCGATGCCGACGATCGTGGACTGGCCCAGGCCGGCGGCCGTCAGCGCCGACGCCACCTCATAGGTGAGAGTGCCGCTGCGCGACACCAGGCCGACCGGGCCTGAGCTGGTGATGCGCTGCGGGATGATGCCGATCTTGCCCACCCCCGGTGTGATGAGGCCCGGGCAGTTGGCGCCGACCAAGCGCGCCGCCGGATAGCCGCGCAGGTAATCCTTGACCTTGATCATCTCCTGGATCGGAATCCCTTCCGTGATGCACACGATCAGGGAGACCCCGCCGGCGGCCGCCTCCATGATCGCGTCCGCGGCGAAGGGAGGCGGCACGAAGATGCCGGACGCGTTCGCACCGGTGGCCTTGACCGCCTCTGCGACCGTGTTGAAGACCGGCACGCCCAGTTGGGTGGTTCCGCCCTTGCCCGGGCTGGTCCCCCCCACCACCTTCGTTCCCATCTCGAGCATCTGACCCGTGTGGAAGGTGCCTTCCCGACCCGTGATGCCCTGGACGATCACACGCGTTGACGCATCGAGAAGGATGCTCATACCCTCGCCCTCGTCAGCTCGACGATCTTCTGAGCCGCCTCCCACGCGCTCGCGCCCGGTTCGATCCCGTTGACTTTGAGAATCTCTCGACCCTCCTCCTCGTTGGTGCCGCTCATGCGGACGACGAGCGGCAGCCTCATGTTCAGGTTGTCGCGCGCGGTGACCAGGCCCCGGGCGACCTCGTCGCCGCGCGTGATCCCGCCGAAGACGTTCATGAGCACGCCCTTGACACGCGGGTTCATGAGGATCACGGCGAGTGCGTTCTCCACCACCTCGGCTTTTGCGCCGCCGCCGATGTCACAGAAGTTTGCCGCGTGCCCGCCGGCGCGCTGCACGAGGTCTAGCGTGCTCATGCACAGTCCTGCGCCGTTGCCGATGATGCCGATGTCTCCGTCGAGGGACACATAGGTGAGATCGCGCTTCTTCGCCTCCACCTCGTAAGGATCGCCCTCGAGCACCGAGCCGTAGCGCGCCTCGATCTCCCTGTGCCGCCACGCGGAGTTCTCGTCCGTCTCGAGCTTGGCGTCGCCCGCGATGATCTCGCCCTTCTTGGTGATGACCAGCGGGTTGATCTCCGCCGTCACGGCGTCCAGCTCGGGTATCGCGCGGTACAGCTTCTTGATGAGCGACATCAGAGGTCGCGCCAGCTCGCCCAGGCCGGCCTCGAAAGCGAGCTGGTTGAGCTCGAAGTCGAGCGGCCCTCGCCACGGGTTCGGATGCAGCCGGGCGATCGACTCAGGCGACTCGTGCGCTACCTGCTCGATGTCCATGCCGCCCTTGGAGGAGAGCATCAGGATGTTGGCGCGCGCGTCGCGGTCGACGGTGAAGCCGAGGTAGACCTCACGCTCGATGTCCAGGGCGGTCTCGCAATACACCAGGGGCACCTTGAAGCCCTTGATGTCCATGCCGATGATCTGCGCGGCCGCCTGTCTGGCCTCGTCGGGCGATTTCGCCAGCTTGATGCCGCCGGCCTTGCCGCGGCCGCCGACCGGGACCTGCGCCTTCACCGCCACGGGTCCGAGTTCAGCACAAGCCTGGGCCGCCTCCTCCGGATTGCGCGCGACGCGGCCGGGGGGTATCGGGATCCCAAGCGACGCGAGAACCTCCTTGGCCTGGTACTCGAGGAGCTTCACGACCTACCCTGTGAGATCAGACGACGAGTCCCTGTCAAGGAGAGGGCGGCGAGAACGGGCAGACGAGGTTGGGGTTGGAGCTGGTGTAGCTGTTGCAGAAGCTGCGCTGGAAATCGGTGTTGCTGACCAGGGCGAAGATGCCGACGATGCCGAGGACGAGGATCACCACCAGCGCGATGCCGCAGCCGATCAGGACCGCAGGCCAGGCCGATTTGCCGCCGACAGGCGGCGGGAGGGCAGTCCCGACGGCGGGTTGGCCTCCGATCGGCCGCCAAGCGGCGCCGTCCCAGTAGAGGAGCCCGTCGTCCGAAATCCAACGACCCTGTGGATCCTGGTGAGGCATCCCCGAAAGTCTAAAGCGGGCCTATAGCGGGATGTTGCCGTGCCAGCGCGGGTTCCGGCGGCGCTCCTTCCGCAGGGCGATCCTCAACGCGCGTATCAGCTCGCCGCGGGTGCGGCCGGGCTCGATCACGTCGTCGATGTAGCCACGCTCGGCTGCGATGTAGGGATTGGCGAACCGCTCGGTGTAGTCCGTCACCAGCTCGCGCCGGCGTGCAACCGGGTCGGCTGCGGCTTCAAGCTCGCGGTGGAAGACGATGTTGACCGCGCCCTCGGGTCCCATCACCGCGATCTCGGCGGTCGGCCAGGCCACGTTGAAGTCCGCCCGGAGATGCTTGGAGCACATCACGCAGTAGGCGCCGCCATACGCCTTGCGCGTGATGACGGTCAGCTTCGGCACGGTCGCCTCGCTGTATGCGTAAAGGAGCTTGGCGCCGTGGCGGATGATCCCGCCGTACTCCTGGGCCGTGCCGGGCAGAAAGCCCGGAACGTCGACGAAGGTGACGAGCGAGATGTTGAACGCGTCGCAGAATCGCACGAACCGCGCAGCCTTCACGGCGGCGTTGATGTCGAGCGCACCGGCCATGACCTTGGGCTGGTTGGCGACAACACCCACCGGATGGCCGTCCAGGTGCGCGAAACCGACCACGATGTTCATGGCGAAGTACGGCTGCACCTCGAAGAAATCCCCATGGTCGACGACCATGCCGATCACGTCCTTGATGTCGTATGGCTCTTTCGGGTTGTCCGGAATCACGGTGGCGAGACCCGGCGCGGCGCGCTCAGGGTCGTCCGTCGGGGCTGCGGTTGGCGGCTGCTGCTCGCAGCTCTGCGGGATGTATTTGAAGAGGCGCCTCACCTGCGCGAAGCTTTCGTCTTCGGTCTCAGCGAGGAAGTGCGCAACGCCCGACTTGACGTTGTGCACCTCGGCGCCGCCGAGTGAATCGAAGGTCACCTCCTCGCCGGTGGTGACACGGATCACCTCGGGTCCGGTGATGAACATGTAGCCGATCCCGTGGACCATGAAGGTGAAGTCGGTCATGGCCGGCGAATAGACGGCGCCACCCGTGCACGGGCCCAGGATCAAGCTCAGCTGCGGGATCACACCGCTCGACTCGGCGTTGCGCCAGAAGATCTCCGCATATCCGGCCAGTGAGACGACGCCCTCCTGGATGCGGGCGCCGCCGGAGTCGTTGATGCCGATGATGGGGATCCGGTTGCGAATGGCGAGGTCCATCACCTTGATGACCTTCTCCGCAAAGACCTCGCCCAGCGAGCCGCCGAAGACCGAGGCGTCGTGGCTGAAGAGCATCACGTCGCGCCCGTCGATCTTGCCCATCCCGGTGACGACGCCGTCCCCCGGGACCCGCTTGGACTCGAGGCCGAATCCCGCGGCACGGTGGGTGGCGAAGATGTCGATCTCCTCGAACGAGTTCCTGTCCACCAAACGCGCGATGCGCTCGCGCGCCGTCAGCTTGCCCTTCGAGTGCTGGCGGTTGAACGCCTCGGCATCGCCATGTCCGGCGTCGTACTTCTTCTGACGAAGCTGGTTGAGGGGATCGACCTTGCGATTTCTCGGGGTGTTCATCGGCGCTCCATGAACATCCAGCGATGTCCCTCCAGGTCCTCGGCGCGATACCGCTTTCCGGTTGAGTCGTCCTCGAGCTCGGAGAGCATGGTTGCGCCGGCTGCCCGAGCCTGGTCGAAATGCGCGGCGACATCCTTCACGTAAACGAGGACCCCATCGATGATGTACGGGACCGACGACCATTTGCGGGCCTGTTCGCACGAGTCGCGGTGGCTCCTCGGGCCGCGATAGTCGGCGGTCGGCGTGGCCAGCATGATGACCCCTTCCCCGGCCTGCATCTCGCCGTGGCTGAGCCTTCCCTCCGAGGTCGTCGCACGAGCGCGCTCGCGAAATCCGAAGGCATTGGCAAGCCACTCCATGGCTTGCGGGCCGTGTTCGTAGGCGATCATGGGGATCACGTCGGGGTGGGCGGGCATCACAACCTCCAGCTCAGGCAATCGCAGCCGATGTCATGCGGCTTCGGTAGGTCGATATTCGCCGAAGACTCCACGCAGGACCGTGCAGCATTCTCCGATGGTGACGTAGTCGGCCAGCGCCGCCTTGAGCGACGGCATCAGGTTGTGCGTTCCGCGCGCGGCATGCTCGATCGCGGCGATGTGGCGCTCGAGCACGCCAGGCGCGCGCTGTGCGCGCAGGCGCTTGAGGGCGCGCGCCTGGGCGGCCTGGTGGCGTGGGCTGATCTTCATGATCTCAACCCTGTCGGAGTCGGAACCCTCGAAACGGTTCACGCCAACCACGACCCGCTCGCCGGACTCGATCCTCTTCTGCAGCCGGTAGGCGCTCTCGGCGATCCGGCGCTGGGTCCAGCCCGCTTCGATGCACGCCACCGCACCACCGCCTTCATCCATCTCGGCCATGATCGCCAGCGCCTCCTCCTCCACGCGGTCGGTGAGGCTCTCGACGTAGTACGAACCGCCCAGCGGGTCGGCAACCAGCGGCACAGCGGTTTCGTAACCGATCACCTGCTGGGTCCTCAGCGCCACCTCGGCTGCGCCCTCGGAGGGCAGGCCCAAGGCCTCGTCGAACGCGTTGGTGTGGAGAGACTGGGTGCCGCCGAGAACCGCGCTCATCGCCTCAAGCGCCGTCCTCACCACGTTGTTCAACGGCTGTTGAGCGGTGAGGGTGACCCCGCCCGTCTGGGTGTGAAACCGCAAAGCCCGCGAACGCTCGTCCTGAGCCTCGAAACGGTCGCGCATGATCCGTGCCCACATCCGCCGCGCGGCCCGAAACTTCGCGACCTCCTCGAAGAAATCCATGTGCGAGGCGAAGAAGAAGGACAGGTGCGGCGCGAAATCGTCGACGGCGAGGCCTGCCGCCTGGGCTGCCTCCACGTACGCGATCGCGTGCGCGAGCGTGATCGCCACCTCCTCCGCGGCGGTCGAGCCCGCCTCGCGGATGTGGTAGCCGGAGATCGAGATGGTATTCCAGTTTGGAAGGTTGCCCTGGCAGTATTCGAAGAGGTCGGTCACGAGCCTCATCGACGGCTTGGGCGGAAAGATGTACGTGCCACGGGCGGCGTACTCCTTGAGGATGTCGTTCTGGACCGTCCCGGTGATCTTCTCGGCGGGGCAACCCTGCTTCTCGGCCACCAGCTGGTACAGGAGCAGCAGCATCGGGGCTGTCGCGTTGATGGTCATCGACGTGGAGACCTTGTCGAGCGGGATCCCCTCGAACAGGGTCTCCATGTCCTCGAGAGAATCGATCGCCACACCCACCTTTCCTACCTCGCCATTCGCCATCGGGTCATCCGAGTCGTAGCCGATCTGGGTTGGGAGGTCGAACGCGACCGACAGGCCGGTCTGCCCTTGTTTCAGAAGAAACTTGTAGCGCTTGTTCGACTCGACCGCCGTGCCGAAGCCAGCGTACTGCCGCATCGTCCAGAGCCGGCCGCGGTACATGTCCTTGTGGATCCCGCGGGTGAATGGAAAAGCGCCCGGCGCCGGCTCTTGGGCCGATCGGTCATCGGCCGTGTAGACCCCCTTGAGTGGCAGCCCTGAGTCATTGCGGACATCGCTCACGTCTCCACGAGCTCCGTCAACACACCCCCCAGGCTCTTCGGGTGGATGAAGGCGATACGCGAGCCGTGCATCCCCATTCGCGGCTCGGTGTCGATCAGCTCGCAACCGGCGGCCTGCGCCTGGGCAAGCGCCTGCGCGATGTCTGTGACCCCATACGCGACATGGTGGAGACCCGGCCCCCGCTTCGCCAGGAACTTGCCCACAGGAGACTCCGGCCTCGTCGCGCTCATCAGCTCAACCTCTCCCTGGCCCGTGCGCAGGAACGCCGCCTCCAGGCCCTCGTTCTCGTTCACCTGGCGGTGGACGAGCTCGGCGCCCAGGGCGGTGCGATAGAGCCGGATCGATTCGTCCAGGTCGGTCACCGCAACGCCCACGTGGTGGATGCGCGTCAGCACGAACCTATTCTCGTCCGGCTGCGCGCTTTCAGTACTTGTACCAGCCCTCTCCGGTCTTGCGGCCGAGCTTGCCCGACTTGACCTTGGCCTCCAGCTGCGGCGACGGCCGGTAGCGCTCGTCCCCGGTCGTCTTGAACATGTGCAGCCGTGCGTTGAAGGTGACGTCCAGGCCGCTGAAATCGCCGAGGCGGAACGGGCCAAGGGGCCAGTTGAGACCCTTTTCGACAGCCGTATCGATGTCTTCAAAGCTCGCGACCCCGGCGTCGAGGAGCCTGTATGCCTCCTGGGTCGCAGCATGCAGGATGCGATTGACGATAAACCCGTCGATCTCCTTGTTGATCAGCACGGGCGTGCGCCCCATCTCGCGCGCCATGGCCATCGCGCGATCCACCGTCGCCTCCGAGGTGTGCGGCCCGCGCACGATCTCAACCAAGTCCATGACTAGGACCGGATAGAAGAAGTGCATGTTGACGCAACTCTCCGGTCGCGCAGTGGCGTTAGCGATCTTGCTGATGCGCATGGTCGAGGAGTTGCTCGCCAGCACCGCGCCGGCCGGCGCGTGGCGATCGAGCTCGGCGAAGATCGCCCGCTTGACGTCGAGGTCCTCGAACACGGCTTCGATGACGAAGTCGGCGTCGCGCACGGCCTCGTCCAGATGCGTCGTGGTGAGCACGCGGGCCACCGCCGCCTCGGCGTCCGCCGGCGCCAGCTTTCCCTTCTCGACGCGACGCATGAGGTGGCCGCGATTGGACTCCGCCGACTTCCGCAGCTGATCCTCGCCCTTGTCCTGGAGGCGGACATCCACTCCGTGCAACGCCGCCTGCTGTGCGATCTGGGCGCCCATGCTGCCGGCGCCGATGACCGCCAGCCTGGTCACTGCACCGAGAAGATTCGAGTGACGGTGTTGAGGGTCATGATGTTGGGCAGGAGACCGTCGATCTTGAGCTTGCCGCGCAGCAGCTTGCCGGCCACCTCCCGCCCCGTCTCGTTGTAGTAGACCGGCATCCCGAGAATCCCGATCTTCAGGTTGCTGAGGCTCATGACCGTGTCGGCGTCCGTGCGGATGGTGATCGTGCTTCGCGACTTGAGCCCGTTGTGCACCGTCAGCTTGCCGCCCTTGAAGTCCAGGGTCACGCCCTCGTCGATGTCGGTGACCCAGATGCCGACGCGCGCGACCAACGATGCAAAGTCGTGTTGCTTTTCAGAACGGCTCTCGACGTTGGCCTCGATCAGGCCCCCGAGCATCGACGCGAAGGCGCTGGGCTCAGCGTCCGCGTAGTCGACGAGTCCGTGGCCTTCGGCTTCGGGCTTTACTTTTCGTCGGGCCACTCGACCGGGATCCTTGTCGTGCACTCGGTCATCTCCTGCGAAGCCTTGGTGTAGCGCACGATCGTCGGGAGGTCGCCCTTGAGCTTGAGCTTGCCCTGGAGCATGCCCTTGGTGGCGTCGAGCTCCTTCGTCGCGACCTGCTTCCATCGCGAGTAAGGGGCCGTGATCACGAAGTCGCACTTCTGGGCGTCAGCCGCTGAACCGACGTGGATGTCGCGGGCCTCACCCTCGAAGAGGTCCATGACGATGCCCGCCGACTGGGCGAAGTGCTTGTCCGGTTCCGCCTCCACCACCAGCCCGACGGTCCACTTCCACCCTTTGCCGGCGGCCTTGTATACCGTCGATTTGTTGATCTCGCCCTGGAATGCCTTGGCCCATTCGGCCGAGAAAGCTTTGACCGTCATCTTCTCCTCCTGCTCGCAACCCCTGGAACTCGTCCCTGAGAGGCTACGCTACACCGGCCCGCAGAGGTCGCCGACGGCGACGCTGCCGGCCCGGACGACGGCGCAGTACACACCCATGCACGTCTCATGCGTCTCCGTGAGAAGCCGCAGCAGCTCGGGCGTCGCCGTGGTCGTGTCCGGGTCGCGGGTGATCACCACGCAGCGCTCACAGCGCGACATCACCACCAGCTCCGCGTCGCCGGCGCGAATGCGGCGGCCGAGCCAAAGCAGCTCCTCCTCGGGGCCGAGAGCATCGAGGTAAAGGTTGGCTCGAAAACGACGGTGGTCCACCGGGGCGCCGGCCTCGAGCGCGAACGCGGCGACCGACGCCGTGTTGACGACCAGCACGGGCGAGTCGTCGAAGTTGGCTCCTGCGGCGTCCCTCAGGGTCAGCGGTCGCGCCATCGACTCCGCGATCTCGAACACCATCTCCTCGTCGAGGTGGCGAACCTCGCCGTCGGGGGTGACGATCTCGACCGCACCGGCGGCCAATCGAGCGCGGTACGTCATTAGGCGCTCGTCCTGGCGGATGGTCAGGAGCTTGCCCGCCCGGTTGGCGGTGCCGTCGACCAGGGCCCAGCGGCGATCGCCCTCGAGGCCGCGCTCCGTGATCAGGCATGTTTCGAGGCGCTCTCCGCCCATCGACTTGACCGGGTAGCGCCAGACC
>JBGPOC010000006.1:0-20588 GCA_041487825.1 Candidatus Dormibacteraceae bacterium
AGGCGCATCGGGTTCTGGCCCAGCAGGATGGCAAGCGCAAGCATCCCTACGGCCGCGAGCAGAAAGCGGAACGCAAGCGCCTGCTCGGGGCCGAGGCCCGCCGCGTACCCGAGCTTGGCGAGTATGGCCAGCGAGCCGAAGCCGGTGGCGGAGGCGAGGATCATCGCCGTGCCGGTCCACTGCCTACCCGGCACTGACGCGGTTTACCTCGTCGCCAGAGCGCGTGGGATCCTGGGCATCAGCCCAGGATCCTTGCGCTCCCATACCCGGCTGCCAGCCGCCGGCCCTGCTTGAAGCGACCCGGCTCGAACTCGCGGATTCCATCGTCGACCTCGCTTCCCATCAGCAGCGCCGCGACGTCGGCGCCTATAGCCGGGCCGAGCTTGAAGCCGTGCCCGCTGGTGCCGGCGTCGACGAAGACGCCCGGGGCGACCTCGCCGATCACGGGCATCCAGTCCGGGCTCACGTCGTAAAGGCTCGCCCAGCCCCCGGTCGACACGGCGTCTTTCAGACGCGGTATCCGGTTCGTGGCAAGCCTGGCCAAGGCGTGCGACTCCTCGGCGTCGAGGCCCCGCACCGGCTCGTCCGGATCGACCTCCGGCTCGGGTGTCAGCGGCCCGAGGCAGTAGAGGTCCTCCCCCTCCGGCTTGCAGTAGTAGCCGCCCGAGATGTCGGCGTGTACGTGGCGCATCTCGCGGGCGCCCGACCAGCGGATCGTGGCAACGAAGTGTCGCTCGACGGTCAGCGGCAGATCCGCTCCGACGCGGGCCGCGAGGTCCCGCGTCCAGGGCCCGGCCGCGATGAGGAGCCGCTCGCATTCGTAGCTTTCACCGCGCTCGAGAAGAAGCGTCGCGCCGCCGCCACGACGCCGCTTCAAGCCTGCCACGCGGGTGTGCAGGCGCTGCGTCGCCCCGAGCTCACACGCTCGCTCCAGCAGACCGGTGGTGGTGAGGACGGGATCCGCGTAGCCCGCGTCCGGCTCCCAACCCGCGACCCCGACCCCATCGAGCTCGAACAACGGAAAATCCCGCTGCAGTTCGGCCGGACCAAGCATGTCGATTCGGGTCCCGAGCGAGTTCATGTATCGGGCGGCCTCCCGCAAAGTTTCGGAATCAGCCTCGGGGTGCAGGTAGAGGGCTCCCGTCTGGTGAAAGCCGCATTCCCGGCCGCCGGTGACCTCGGCGAAGGTCCGGAACATGTCGAGGCTGGCGTGCGCGATCCGGGCCAGGTAACGGTTCGTGTAATACGCGCGGCAGATGGCGGATGACCGGCCGGTCGGCCCGCCGGCGGCGGCGACCTGTTCAAAGACGACCGGCCGAACCCCGTGACGCGCGGCGAGGTGATACGCCACGCTTGCGCCGTGAATCCCCGCGCCGATGATGCCGACCTCGTGACCCTTCCCCATCGCGGGTCACGATAATCAATCGCCGCGCGGTGCGCGGCCGGTCAGTCTCCCGAGTAGTCGAAATCGGTGGCGAATCCGCACCGGCCGTGAAACTCGAACTGGAGCGATGGATCGGCAACGCGCAAAACTTCATGGACGAGTTCCTCGCCCGGCCGGTCGAGTCCGGGAATCCCGCAGGCAACCGTCTCGGATGAGGGGAACGGCGCGCGGGCGCGAACCTCGACCGCGTCGCCGGCTCGGATCCTCTGGCTTCCTCTTGAGTGGCTGATTTCGATGTGCGCCTGGCGGACGCCGAGCACCTCTCGGATCGCCCCCGCGTAGTTGTTCGAGGGCGTGCCGCCAACCCGGCCCAGAAAGATGTCCGCCAGCGCGCTTGACTGGGCTTCATCCGCTCCGGAGTCGACGTAGAGAACCACGCGCCATGGCGCGCCGACTTCATCCTCGTCCCAGTACCCGGCCATCACGACCCCCAGACCGGACAGGTCGACGCTCGCGTAATGGCCCTCTCTGACCGTCCAGGCGATCGCGAACTGGCACAGCTGATACGTCGCCCGCCGGCCTTCCCTGCCCCCGACCACGCGGCATGGGCAGATCGCCTCACAGTTGCACGCCTCGACGTAGGGTCCTGAGACCCGCCATCCTCCCCGCTCGGAGGGGAGGTGGCGCGAAGCGCCGGAGGGGTTTGCCATCAGATCAGCACGGAGGCCATCACGGCCAGGCCTCCGATGGCGGCACCCGCGCCAACGATCCGTGAGAGGCCGGCGCCGTGGCGCCAGTTCTTCTCCGCGACGAAGAGGACCGTCAGCGCGGCCATCCAGGGGAGGCTCATGAAGCCGACGACGACGAGCACCGCCATCAGCGCCCAGCAGCACCCCAGGCAGTAGGCGCCATGCGAGACGCCGGCTCGGAGCGCACCCACGAGGCCCGTCGTGAAATCGTGGTTCATCACCAGGCCAAGCGGGGAACGGCAAGCACGCAGGCAAACCGTCTTCAACGGGGTGAACTGATAGACCCCGGCGCCCAGCAGGACAGCGCCGACTGCGATTGCGCCGGACGGGTTGGCCGACATGCCGGCCACCGTGCCGCGTGAAAACAAGTAGAGGGTCAGGGGGACGAGCCCTGCCGCAGTCCAGACAGCGAGGTAGCCGGCGACGAAAGCGGGGACGGTCTGCGAAGTCTCATGCCGCGCCTGGGCAACACGAGCGAACGTCGCCACGACCGGCGCGACCGCCGGGAACATCATGGCGACCATCATCGTGAGCCAGGTCGCCATGTATATCGGGACCGACATCTCCATCATCGACATGGCGCCAAGGCCGGCGAGCGACAGGTACCAGGCCGCAGCGGCAAGAGTCAGGAGGATTCCGCCGGTCCACAGGTTGACGCGGTTGGCGGCGATCATCCCTCGTACGAGAACTCGGTGATGAAGGCATTGGCGCCTGCGGCGTCGATGGTCCAGTCGCCGCGGTAGGTCATCGCCTCCGACTTCGCCTGCCGGAAGGGTTGGGTCACAGCGCCAAGAAGAGGGTTGGAGATGACGGCCGGATTGACACCATCCATCCCCTTCAGCTCATCCACCGTCATCTTGATCACCTCGCCGACGGCCACACTCCGATGCCCGTCACGCTTGTCAAACCGGATCGGGGCGGAGCGGACGCCGGTCACCGTGCCGATGAGCGGAGCCACGTTTGCAAGATGCCCTCCGGCCTGCCCGCTGAAAATGGCGCCGAGGAGCTTGCCCTGTTTCTCGTCGGCTCGCTCGTCCAGGTACAGGGCCGCCTTCCAGCCTCCTTCCGTCATCGTCTTCGGCGAGTGCACTGCCATGACCACGTTTAGGTCGTTCAGCTTGACACCGTCCATCTCACCCCGGGAGATGTGCCAGGCGAAGACGACATCGCACGCATCCTTGTTGGCAGGGGCCAGGAAGATGCACGGGCAGCTGACGTCGCAATTGCATGACTCGAAGTAATCGCCCTCGACCTTGAAACTCATGTTTCCCGCTCCTATGTGTCAGCCGGCCCACTGGCGCCGGTCAGTTACATGCATTGTCTGCGGTCGCCATGGTCTTGGCGCCGGATGCGGCTACGGATTCCGGTACTGATTCGGGCGCAGAATTGCTGGCGCCGTGCGCCAGCCCCCCTTCATCGGCCGCGACGAGGAGCTCAAGGCCCTTCAGCTCGAATTGGCGCTGACCCAGACCCATGGACGCATGGCTTTGGTCGTGGGCGAGCCTGGGATCGGCAAGAGCCGGCTACTGAGTGAGTTCGCTGAGCGCAACCGCCGGCGCGCGCTGTTCCTCACATCGCGCGGCTCGCCGATGTCCACGGCGAGCCCCTTCTCGGTCTTCGTAGAGGCACTCGAGTCTCACCTTCGCAGCCTGGCGCCTGACCAGTTGAAAGCAGCTCACGGAGATCGGATCACAGAGCTTCGTGACCTCTTTCCCAGCATCGGTGGAGCGCTGGGCCCCGCGCAGGAGCCGGTCCCGTCCCGACTGCGGATCCTGGAGGCGATCCGGCACCTGCTCGAGACGGTTGCGTCACCTCGCCCCCTTGTGCTCATCATCGACGATCTCCATCAGGCCGACCCGTCGTCGTGGGAGTGCGTGAACTACCTGGCGAGGAACCCGCCCGCGGGACCCGTGCTTTTGCTTGCGACCGTTCGGCGCGGCGAGCTCTTCAGCCAACCGCCCCTCACGAGCCTCGTCGCAACGCTGCTAAAGGACCGGCTTGCTTCCGAGGTCCGGCTCCTCCCCCTCAGCCTCGAGCAGGTCATGGCTCTTGCGCGACGCACGGTCACCGACTCCGGCGATCCCCACCTCGGCGAGTGGCTTTTCGCCCGGGCCGGGGGTAATCCGCTATATACGCTTGCGCTGCTCCAAGAGCTTGCGAACGACCCGACACAGCGAGTCGTGCCGATAAGCGTTCAGGAGTCGGTCAGGGTGGCGCTGCACGACCTGTCAGATGCGTCGCGATTCGTGATTGAAGCGGCTGCGGTGATCGGACACTCGTTCTCCCTGGCCTCGATCCTCGCGATGACGGCCCTGGCATCGGCCGGTGATATCGAGCGCCTGGTGGATAAGAACTTGATCGTCGAGAGCCGCCGCCCGGGGAAGCCCGGCTACGACTTCGTCCACCCTCTGGTCCAGGAAGCCATCTACTCCGGCCTCGGGCCGGCCCGGCGCCGCGAGCTGCACCAGCTCGCGGCCCTGGCCCTCGCCGCCGAGCCGGTTCGAGTGCGGGCCTATCACGTCGGACTCGGCGCCCTGCCCGGAGACCCGTACGCTGTCGCGTTGTTGCGCGAGGCAGCCCGCGATGCCGAGAACACCCAAGCTCATCGTGAGGCTCTCGTCAACCTCGAACGTGCGCTGGAGCTGATCCCACCGAGCGACCAGGAGCAGCGCCGCGATGTGCTCGATGAGATTGCGTGGCAGGCGAGCTCCGCGAGCGACCACAAGGTGGGAATCGCAGCCCTCGAGGCGCTCATTCCGTTGGTCGCGGACGATCCGGCCGAGCTCGGACGCACCCACGTACGGATGTCGTCGTTCCTTGCCACAGGAGCCGGCGACTTGACGGGGGCCGAGATGCATGCCGCGAAAGCCGTCGCCCTCCTGTCGCGAGAAAGCACGAGCCGTCTTCTCCCAGCCGCGCTGAACGAGCTGGCGTGGATCCACGGAGAAGCCGGCGACCTCGCCGCGCAGGTGGTCGAGAGCAGACAGGCGGCCGCCGGCGCGCGTGCGTTCGGTCAGACGGAGGTGGTTATGCGCGCACTCGGTTGCGGCGGCCACGCGCTGGCCCTGCTCGGAAGACCGGTTGAGGCGATCGAGGCGCTGCATGAAAGCTTGAGCCATGCGCGCGCTTCAGGGGACCGGGCTCAGATCGGTTGGCACACAGGCGGGTTGGTCGAAGCCCTCCTGCATGCCGGACGGGTTCAGGAGGCCGCAGCACTGGCCGACCAACTCCTCGACCGCGAGGACAGTTTCAGCGACGTCGCGTACATGTCCCGCGCGCGTGTGAACTGGTTTCTCGGCACTTGGGATTCCGCGCTCTCCGATGCCCGGATGGTCCAAGCCTTGAATCCCAGCGCGCCTTCGGCACATTCAGCGTGGACTCTCTCGATGGCCGGTCTGGTGCTGGCCGGCGCGGGCCGCACGGACGAGGCCGAATCGTTCGTCGCTCAGGCGGATCGAATCTATGGCGGGCGCGATTTCTACGTCTTCACGGCATGGAACGATTGGGTCGGCGGCTACACGCTTTGGGTGTTGGGAAAGTTGGAAGAGGCTCAGGCGAGGCTCGAACGATCCGTCGCTCGACTCATCCAGATGGGCGCGAGTGGGACGCTGGCACAGATCCTGCCCGACCTCGCCCAGCTGGAGAGCGTGATGGGCCACGAAATCAAGGCGGACGACCTCGAACAGCGTGCTCGGAACGCTGCGCCACCGGGCGTTGACTGGTTCGACGTGCCGGTTCGCAAAGCCCGCTCGCTCGAGCAGGCTGCCACACGGCTCGGGGCTGCGGACCGGGATTCGGCGCTCGCCGCGGCGGCCGGCATCTACGCTTCTCTTCCCATGCCGGTCGAGGAGAAACGCGTGCTGGCGGCTCTACGCGGAGCGGGCGCGGCCGGCAGGCGGGCAGCCCGCGGGGCGGGTTCGCTGAGCGGCCGTGAAGTAACGGTGGCTCGATTGGCCGCGGAGGGTTTGACGACGAGCCAGATAGCTACAAAGCTGGGCATCGGCGAGCGAACTGTCGAAACCCACCTCGCCCACGTCTACTCCAAGCTGGGGCTGCGGAGCAGACGAGACCTCACGCTTCAAGACCTGTCCCCCGCCGGCGGGGACCGCTGACAAGACAGGCCGGCAGGTCAGCCAAGCCGGGGACTAACACGACTGTGCGCGAGCAATCCCCATCCATCCAGCCGCTCGCGAAGGCGGCTCTGTGACGCGTCGTCCAGGGGCGCCACGGGCGCGGCCGGCCACGGACCGCAGATTCCCTGAAGGTTGAGGGCAGCCTTGATGCCGGCCGGGAAGACGCCGGCCCGGACCGCGTTCACGAGCTCGACCAGCGAATCCTGGTGCGTGCGGGCGGCATGCCAGTCGCTTCGCGTGAAGTCTTCGTAGATCCTCACCACCCAGCCCGGGGCGACGTTCGCCGCCCCGCAGATCGTTCCCGCCCCTCCCATCACCAAAGAGGCGAGGAGCATTGAGTCGCTGCCGGTGAAGATGCGGAAGTCTGGCAGGTCACGCAGCGCCAGGCACACGTTCTCGAAGTACTCGAAGTCGCGACTGGAATCTTTGATCCCCACCACCGCGCCTTCTCGGGCCAGGGCCGAGACCGTCGCGGGCTCGACCACCACCTTCGTGTTCTGGGGGATGTTGTAGACCATGATCGGCAGGGGGCTCTCGGCGGCCATCCGCCGGTAGAAGGCGAGCACGGTCGCCTGGTCGATCGGGTAGTAGAAAGGAGGCGCGAGCAGCACCGCTATCGCACCGAGGTCGGCGGCGGCATTCACGTCGGCAAGCGCGGCGGCGAGGTGACTCTGGACCACGCCGCAGATGACCGGCACCCGGCCCGCGGCCGACTTCACGACGGCGGCGAGCACGTGGCGGCGGGCGTCCTGGTCGAGCGAGGCGACCTCACCGGTCGATCCAAGAGGGAGCAGGCCGTGAACCCCACCGGCGAGGACGTGCTCGACCAGGCGCTCGATCGCCGGCAGGTCGACCGCGCCATCCTCCCTCAAGGGCGTGGCAAGGGCCGGCAGCACGCCCTTCAGCTCCTGGATCTTGAACACCTGCTTAGGTTAGCCGCGCAGGGAGCCCGGACGGCGCGCCAGTGAGCAAGTGGGCGTCCGGTTTCCGTTCATTTCGCGGAATGTCAGACTGTGGCCCTTGAACCAGCCCACAATCACGCTTCCGGCGCGCGTCTATCAGTTCCTGAAGAAACCCAACCCCGCGGTCATCGCGTGCATCCGCCCAGACGGCTACCCGATGACCGTGGCCACCTGGTACGACTGGCAGGACGGGCTGATCCTCGTCAACATGCACGAAAGCCGCAGCAGGCTCCGCTGGATGCGCGCGAATTCGAAGGTTAGCGTGACGGTCCTCGACGAGGACTGGTACCGGCACGTCAGCCTCTTCGGGTCGGTCGTCATGATCGTCGAGGATGAGGACCTGGCCGATATCGACCGACTGTGCAGGCGGTACACGGGGAAGGCATTTGCAAACCGGACGGCCAAACGCGTGAGCGCCTGGATCGAGCCCAAGGGGTGGCATGGCTGGGACGACGACGGGGAGCTGTCGAGCACCCCGATTCGAACCTAGATCCATGTGACGCCCGGATCGGGCCGCATGGCCGTAGGCTGGATGCGTGAGCAAGGGGTTCGGAGAGTCCGATTTTGCGCAGGTCCTCACCGACCGGGCGAACAATGAGAGCGTTCAGCGGCTGCTCGACGAGAACCGCCGGCAGGCGCAGCGAGCGACCACCCGCCGCGCGCAGGGTGAATACGGCGTTTGCGAGGACTGCGGGCAGCAGATCTCAACCGAACGGCTCGAGTTCCTACCCGAAGCGACCCGCTGCGTGAGCTGCCAAGCGCGGCACGAACGAACCTAGGCCGAGTTCGTCAGTTGTCTGGCCTCTACGGCGAGATTCACCTCGTGTCGCGCCGCATGCTGGCGTGGCGGCTGATGCCGTTGCTCGTCGCGGCCTCCGCTCTGGTGGTCATCGCTTCCGGAGTGGTCGCCCCGACTCCGAGCGGCGCCATCCATCACGAGCTTGCGCGGCTGCAGAGCGGTAACGAGATCACGGGCTTCGTGCTGATGGTCGCGGCTTTTCTCAGCGCGTACCTGCTCCTGGCGCCCGACCTGCACGAGGAGTTCGAAAGCATGAGCTCGGCCGGCGGGTCTCGGCCGCTCACGTTCGCCGCTGCCCGGGTGCTGGTCGGCGCCGCGGGGCTTCTCGCAACCACGCTGGCGCTCGGGGTTGCGGTCGAGCTGCTGGACGTCGGTGGCCGCTACCAGGGGGCTGAAGTTCTGCACCTGCTCGTTCTTTTCGCCAACGCTGTTCCGGTCTTCGTGTTGGCCCTCGTGCTGACGTCGATGTTCGGCCGAATCGCCGGTGTGATCGTCACCTTCTTCCTGCTGTCCGTCGGTTCAGATGCGGCATACCAGCGGGCGTCCGCCGCCGACCATTTCATCGAGCCGAGTGGCCTCTACTCGGCCGAGCAGCTGGTGGCGGCGCTCGGACCGCGGCCGTTGGTTGATCCGCTGCCTGGAATCGCGCTGATCGATCAGAGCGTGGCCCTCAACCAGTTCCCGATCCGCGAGGGACAGGGAGTGTGGGGCGCGGACCTGATCCAGGTGTCGGGAGCAGCCGACATCACGCACTACTTCGCGTACCTGGCGGCGCTCGCCGCCGTCCTCTACGTCGTGTGCTTGTTCCGCTCTGCACGCGCCCGCTCGCGATTTCACCTTGTGCCGGCCTGGCTGGAGAAACGCGGCTGAGAAGCGGTCAGACGCCGGACTTGATGAAGAAGCCTGCCGCCGCGATGACGATGTAGGCTCCGACGAGCTGGAAGCCGGACAGCCAGTTGCTGCGCCCTTCGAGCGCGATCAGCGCGACGATGAGCGTGGCGAGCGAGACGACCGCGATCTCGAATGCGCTGAACACGAAATCCATCGGGTGTCCAAAGGCGAGGCTGACGAAGACGAGGACCGGAGCCACGAACATGGCGACCTGTGTCGACGATCCGACGGCGATCTCGAGCGTGATGTCGACCCGGTTCTTGATGGCAAAAAAGACCGCCGATGAATGCTCGGCCGCGTTGCCGATGATCGGGATGAGGATCAGTCCGACGAACATCGGAGGCAGCTGGAGCGCCGCGATGGCGGGCGTCAGCGAGCGGACGAGTAGCTCCGACTCAAGCCCGACGAGCAGCGCCGCGACCACCAGCACCGTCACGGAGCGTTGCATCGACCACGTCGCCATCTCCTGGCGATCCTTCGTTTCGAAGAGGTGGGCATGCGTGATCTCGGTGAAAACGAGGGCTGCCAGGTACAGGACGATCAGGACGATCGCGACGACTCCGCTCACAACCTCCCTTTGAGCGAACCCGACGTCGGGCGTCGTCAGGACCAGGAGGGCCGGCATGAGCAGGCCCGCGACCGCCAGCAGCAGCGAAGCGGAGTGAACGCCCGCCGCCCGCGGGTTGAAGTGCTGCTCCTTGTGGCGGAATCCGCCGACCACGAATGAGATGCCCAGCACCAGCAGCAGGTTCCCGAGGATCGATCCGATCAACGAGGCCTTCACGATGAAGAAGCTGTCCGCCCTGATGAGCAGCACGCACACGATCAGCTCGGTGATGTTGCCAAAGGTCGCGTTGAGCAATCCGCCCAGGCGAGGTCCGACGCGGACCGCCACCTGCTCGGTCGAACGCCCGATGAGGCCCGCCAGAGGCACGATGGCGAGCCCGGACGTGATGAAGACGGCGACGGGATGCCCCAGCAGCTCGGCCACGATCGACACCGGAACGAACACGACAAGCCAGTCGAGGGATGGCTGCATGAGCCGCTTCATGTCATGGGGTCCATGCCGCGCTGGGGGCCGCACCAGCGCCCGAGCTCACCAGGTGCGAGTGACCTTGTTCAGCGCCCGCGGCCGATCCGGGTCGATCCCGCGCGCCACCGCGACACGGTGGGCGAGCAGCTGCCCCAGCACGGCGAGGGTGAGCGGCGTCAGGTCCTCGGGTAGCCCCGAGTCGATGCCGACCATCGTCTCCTCTGCGAACCCGCCACCGGCGCGGTCGAAGATGCCGATCACGCGGCAGCCGTAGCCCTCCAGCCGCTTCGCGACGGCCTCCATCTCGGCCTCGAGCGGGCCACCTCCGCCCACGCAGAGGACCGGGAAGTGCCTCTCGACGACAGCGATCGGCCCGTGCTCGAAGTCGGCGACGGACCAGGCTCGGGCGAGGACGTAGCTCGTCTCGGTGAGCTTTAGCGCGACCTCTTCCGCCGTCGCAAGGTTGAAGCCGCGGCCGAGCACGATCGCCCTCGGTCCAAGCAGCGCAGGCGCCAGATGCCCCAGGTCTGCCTCGCGGCCGAGGGCTTCTTCCATCGCTGCGGGCACCAGCGCCAGCGCCGCGTCGAACGCCGGTTCAGGATCGATCGCCTGCGACAGAAGCGCAAGCGCGAGAAGGCTGGCGGTGTAAGTCTTGGACGCCGGGACGCTTCGCTCCCTCCCCGCTCCGAGCGGCAGCACGAGCTCGGCGGCCGCGGCCAGCTTCGATTCCGCATCGTTGGTGATCGCCACCGTGAGCGCCCCCTGCCTCCCTGCCTCCTCGATCACCGCGATCACGTCAGGCGACGAGCCCGACTGCGAGATCCCGATGACGCACTGGCCCTCCAGACGCGGCGGGCTCGCGTAGTGCGTGAAGAGCGACGGCGCGGCCAGCGCCACGATGGTCCGGTTGCGCCGGCCGAAAAGATACTTGGCGTAGAGTGCCGCGTGGTCCGAGCTGCCCCGCGCCGCGATCAGGAAGCCCCGAGGCCCCGCCTCACGGATCCGCGCCCCGATCGAATCGGCCCTCGCCCTGCCACCCGCGAGCATGTTGGCCGCGATCGCCGGCTGCTCGCCGATCTCGTCGAGAAACGTGGTCACCGGGGTGGCTCGGACATGGCGGTGGTCATCACTTTGCAGCATCCAACCGGTTATGCGCGAATCCAGTCGCGGTACGCCTCGCTAGAGTAGGCACCTGACGTGCGGACCCTGATCACGACCAAGGGCGCCTCCCTGGACGACCCGAACGACAACGCCATCGCGGCGCGGCTCAAGGTTTGCCACGAAGACGGGTTCTGGCTGGACCTACGAAGCCCGGACGACCACGACCTCGCCCTTCTCGAGAAGACCTTCGGCTTCCACCACCTGACCATCGAGGACATCCAGCATCAGGACCAGCGGCCTAAGCTCGAGGAGTATCCCGGCTATACGTTCATCGTCCTGTTCACGGGCGTGCTCGGCTCGGACGGCGACGTCGCCTTTCTAGAGCACCACATGTTCGTATCGAAGGACTATCTCGTCACGGTTCATGACCAACCCTCGCAGCTCCTGCATGACCTGGCGGCCAGAGTCAAACGCAGCCCCGAGCTCACCAAGGGCAACCCCGGCTTCCTCACGTATCTGGTAATCGACGAGCTGGTCGACTCGCTGTTTCCGCTCCTCGAGAACCTCGACGAGCGCATCGACAGCCTCGAGGACAGGATCCTTGAGAACGCGACGCCGGAGCTGCTGGCCGAGATCTACAAGCTGAAGCACCAGGTCATCGAGCTACGCAAGTTCATCGGCGCGCAGCGCGACCTCTTCCAGCGACTCATCACCCACTCGATCGAGATCCGTGGCGAGGAGCTGACACTTTACTGGCGCGACGTTCACGATCACCTCATCCGCCAGTACGAGACGGTCGACTCGCTGCGCGACCTGCTCACCGGCGCGATGGACGTGTATTTGTCGACGGTGTCCAACCGCCTGAACAACACGATGAAGGCCCTGACCGTCATCGCCAGCCTGTTCCTGCCCCTGACCTTCCTGACCGGTTTCTTCGGGATGAACTTCCTTTTCTTGACCGGCTCCCTCGAGATAACCACGCCCCAGTTCGCCCTCGGCATGGGCATCATGCTGCTCTCGGTTGGAATCCAGTTTTACTTCTTCAGAAAGCGAGGCTGGTTGTAGGGAGCCGTAGGCAACCCCACGGCAGCACACTCTACGGCGATCGTCTCGACTTTCCCGCGGCGACGAACTGGTTGCGCAGCACACCGATGCCCTCGACTTCCGCTTCGACCATGTCGCCCACGCGGATGAACTCGGGCGGAGTGCGCGCGAAGCCCACACCGTCCGGGGTGCCGGTGGCGATCATCATCCCGGGCAGGAGGGTCATGCCGATGGAGACCCATGAGATGATCGCGTCGACCGGGTGGATCATCTCGGACGTCGTGCCGTCTTGCTTGAGAGCCCCGTTGACGGTCAGACGGAGCTTCAGTGACTGTGGGTCGGCGACCTCGTCACGAGTCACCACCCATGGTCCGCTGGGACACGACGAGTCAAGACTCTTGCCCTTGAAGTACTGGCCGCCCCAGTCGCGCTGGATGTCACGAGCGGTGACGTCGTTGATTACGGTGTAACCGAAAACGTGGTCGAAGGCATCCGCCCTCGCGATGTTGACCCCGGCCTTGCCGATGATGACGCCCAGCTCGACCTCCCAGTCGATCTCCTCGCTCACGGCGGGGTCGATCGAAATGTCCGCATGTGGCCCGGTGATCGAGGTGATCGCCTTCGAAAAGACGGTCGGCGGTTTCGGCTCCTCACCTATGGCGGCCGTCTCGGCCGCGTGCTTGGCGTAGTTGAGACCGATGGCGATGACGTTCCCGCGCGGCGGGTCCAGCGGCGCGAGCAACTCCAGATCAGCGAGCGGACGAGTGATCGGGACGCTGGCAGTGGGCTCGAGCTGTCGGAGCAGTTGATCGACTGCCTGCATACCGGCGTCGCCGGCGTCTATCAGCGCCAGCAGGTCGGCCGGCGGCGGAGCCGAGCCCGTCGACCTGGCGAGCTCGACGAGGTCCACCACCATGCCAGACCGGCCACGGGCCACCACGCCGAGTCTGCGGCCGGGCCCGTGTCTGAACATCAGGAAACGCAATGCGATGCCACCTTCTCACCGGCCTACGGGATGTGCACCGTGGCCACGACCTGCTGCTGATAGTGCTGGTGGTTCGTCCCGTCGTCGTAGGTGCTCACGAACGTCGAGTAGTCGAGCGAGCCGGCGAACTCGTTGCCGAAGTAGTCGCCCAGGAACGTGTCCGTCGCGGTGCACGGGCACGAGCGGTTAGGGGCGTTGAGCTGTGGATCCCAGTTGTGCTGGGTCAGCCTGATGTTGTTTCCCTTCGGCGCCAGCCCGGCGCTGTAGAACTGGACGCTTGAATGAATGCAGTAGTCGGCGACGCCGTAGGGCGGCAGGCTGCCTGAGTAGCTCGGGTTCGCCTGGTCGAGCGCCAGCCCCGCCGCGACGGCGTCCCGCGTGCCGATTGCAGGGCAGGCCAGGCGCCGGTCGTAGAAGTTGACGCTGACCGTGCCGTCGGGCGCGACCGCCAGGTTGGGCTGGAACTCGTCGACGTTCGAATTGGCGTTGTCGTTGACCTGGATCGGAAGAGTCCAGTTCTTGCCCTGGTCGTACGAGGCGGTGAGCAGGATGTTTCCGAACCCCGTGCTCTTGGACTCATAGGCCACGTAGATCGGGTAGTGGCCCTGGCTCGAGAGGTGGTTGCCGACGGCGAACGTCTCCTCGATGCCGTCCTCGAACGTGGTGTTGGCGTATCCGGGGCCGGTCAGAGGCGGCACGTGGACCTTTCCCGCGACGAGGGATGGGCCGATCCAGGTCACCCCACCGTCGGTCGAGTAATCCATGAGCACGTCCACGCAACACCCACCCTGCGCGCTCACGTAGTTGATCAGCGATGTGTAGACGACGCCTGCCGGATCGATGTGCGGAAACAGGTAGGTGTTGTTGTTCGTGGCGTTCGCAGTCGGGAGCCGGACGGGTGAGGTCCAGTCGCTGTGGCCTCCGTTCTTATACGCAACCGCCGTCGAAACGTACGGCTTGCTTCCGTTGCCGTTGAAGTTCACGTACATCATGTAGATGCGGTTGAAGTTGGGGTTGGGCGACCCGTTTGGCAGGGTCTTGTGGCGGTCGATCGATATCCATTCCTTGTCCGGCTCCTGGCCGAAGCCGGCGTCGGTCGTGAAGACGTAATCGGGATGGCCGCTGTGAGTCGTGATCCAGTCGGTGACGCTGGTGGCGCCGTGCGGCCGGACCGCCACGGCAACCGCCTCATTAGGAACGGCCGGGTTCGGCTCATTGCCGACCTCGTACTTCTTGAAGCCCGACTTGTCGTAGTAGAACTGGTACGGCAGCAGAGCCTGGTAGTAATTGCCATAGGCGTCGAAAGCGCCCACAGGGTCGGTGTTGTCGGTCCAGCCCTCGTAACCGGGGATATGACCCATCGTGGGCCATGTCTTGCCACCGTCCCATGACTCGTAGAAGCCCAGCAGATGGTTGTAGCCCTCGGCGGCTGTGAACCATTTGGTCGAGCCGATCAGATGCAATGGGTTCAGCGGGTCGACCCTGATATCCGATTCGGAGTGGTCCGTGACGAGCTTCGACTCGGCGGCCGGGTACGGGGGCTTGCTGCCCACCTGCGTCGGGTAGACGGCCGCCGTCCCGGTGTTCTCTCCCGTCGTGGCGCCGGGGCAACTCGATTCGCCTGTGTAGCCGTCATTCGGTCCGTTGTTCGCTGCCAGCGGAACCTCGGGGCGGTAGCAGCTCACCTGACGGCTCGTGACGAAGACGTTGGTCACGAGGTTTGCGGCGTAGCTCCGGCTGTAAGCCGTGTCGGTCTGAAGCTCCTGCGGCACGTTGCCGATACCCGGATCGGGGGCCGGAGTGGTGGCCGAGCTCGCCGAAATCGGCGCCACCACGAAGTTCAGCAGGACGAGCCCAGGCGCTGCCAGACATGCGATCAAACGACGTGCCTTCGTGCTCACGATCCCACCTCCCACGCTACAGCCGAGCGAGTGCCGTCCTCAGGTTAACCCGCCCACGACCGCGGATCAAGCCGCCGTCCCGTCACCATAGCGTGCGGCCCTTGCTCAAAGTCCTGACGATCGCCTTCCTGATCCTTCCACTCGCGATGGATACGTTCGTGCTCGGCACCTCCCTGGGTGCAGCCGGCATCTCCCGACGTGAGCGGCTGCGGACGACTTTGATCCTGAGCGCCTTCGAGGCGGGGATGCCGGTGATCGGCTTCCTGGCCGGCTCCGGGATCGGCAGCGCCATCGGTCGCTGGGCCGACTACTTCGCCGCCGCATTCCTGGCCGCACTCGGGGCGTGGGTGCTTCGACAAGACGGCGAAGCTGAGGAGGCCGAGCAAAAGGTGCGGCTGCTCGACTCGGCGCGTGGCTGGACGGTCGTCCTGCTCGGGCTCAGCGTCAGCGTGGACGAGCTTGCAATCGGCTTTGGGGTGGGCTTGTTGCGCCTGCCTCTACCCCTGCTGGTTGGATTGATCGCCGTTCAGGCCTTCCTCGCCGCACAGCTCGGAATGAGGCTAGGGTCTCATCTCACCGAGATGAATAGGCAGTATGCCGTACGACTGGCGGGCGCCTTCCTCGTGCTGGCCGCGGTGCTGGTGGTGGCCGAGAAATTGGTGCAGGCCTGACCGCTTCAGGACCATGCCCCCCGCCGCGCCCAACCCTCAGCAAATTCTGAGGTTTCTCTCACCCTCCTCACAGCCACAGCCCCGATCGTGGCGGCGTGGGCAGGGACGCTTTGCGGACTCCTGATGAGGACGGATGAGGGCACGCCTCTTCTCCAACCTGCTGAAGAGAAGGGTACTGGTGGTCCTCGTGCTGGTTTTCGCGATCCTGGGCGGTTCGATCGTCTACGCCCAGGCTGGCCGGATAACCACGACTTACCGGACCGCGGTGGTCACCTACGGGACGATCACCCAGACCATCGGCATGGCGGGCAACCTGGCCCCCGTAAGCGAGGCCGACCTCAATTTCGCAGCCTCGGGCACCGTCCAGTCGGTCTACGTGCAGGTCGGTGAAACCGTAGGCACCGGCAAGGTCCTGGCCGCGCTGGATCCGACGGTCCTGGCGGCGCAGCTGTCGCAGGCCCAGGCCACCCTCTCATCGGCGCGCTCGAAGCTGGCGCAGGACGAAGCCGGGCCGACGGCGCAGAACCTCGCTTCGGCCAAGGCGCCGGTGTCCGCAGCCCAGGTATCCGTCAACAACGCCAAGACAAGCCTGGCCGACACCGAGGCGATCAACGCCCAGCTGGTCGCGGCCGCCCAGGCCCTCGTCGACGCGAACTGCCCCTCCCAGCCCGCGTGCGCCCAGGACCAGCAGACCCTGGCCATGACGCAGGTGAAGGCTCAGCAGAGCAACGACCAGTCCGCCGCCCAGCTCGCGTCGGCCGAACAGCAGCTCGCCGCGGCCAAGAGCTCCCTCGCCGCCTTCCTCACCAGCAGCACATCTCCGCAGACGGTTCAGATCGACGAGGCCCAGATTCAGATCGACCAGGTCAACGTGAACACGCTGAAGCATCAGCTCTCCGGCGCGAAGCTGGTCGCGCCCATCGCCGGCGTCGTGTCCCAGGTCAACGTCAAGGCCGGCCAGTCGGTCACCGGCGGCGGCAGCGGTGGATCCTCGGCGACCTACGCGATCGTCGTGTACAGCCCCGGTGCCTACGAGGTCACCGGAACCGTCAGCGACTCGCAGGTCAACCTGGTCGCCATCGGCCAGACCGCGCAGGTGACGCCCGCCGGTTCGACGCAGGCGATGCTGGGCAAGATCTCGGCCATCGCGCCGGCCGCGACCATCTCGTCGGGCGTGGCCACGTTCGGCGTGACCGCCCAGCTGAACGACACCAGCAACTCGATCAAACCTGGCATATCGGCGACCGTGAGCATCGTCGTGAACCAGGTCGTCCATGTGCTCACCGTGCCGACCGCGGCCGTTCACACGACCGCCGCCGGCAGCACCGTCGAGGTGCTGGTCAACGGCGCGCCGCAGTCGGTTTCGGTGCAGGTCGGGGCATCGGATCCGACCCGCACCGAGATCGTGTCCGGCCTCCAGCTGAACCAGGTCGTGGTCATCGCGGTGGTCACCAGCTCGGTGCCGAGCAGCAGCGGCGCCGGCACGGTCCTAGGGGGTGGCGGCCGAGGCGGAGGCGGCACCTTCCGGGGGGGCGGCGGCGGGTGATCAACGTCGAGCCCGACCACCTCATCCGCCTCCAATCGATCACCAAGGTCTATGGATCGGGCGACGCGGCGGTGGTCGCCCTGGACTCCTTCTCGCTGAACGTCGCCGCCGGAGAGCTCCTCGCCGTCATGGGCCCGTCGGGATCGGGCAAATCGACGCTGATGAACATCCTTGGCTGCCTCGACACGCCCACCTCGGGCCGCTACTGGCTTGGCGGCGAGGACGTGAGCCGCCTCAGCGAGACGCAGCTCGCGCACGTGCGGAATCGAAGGATCGGCTTCGTGTTCCAGCAATTCCAGCTGCTGCCGAAGCTCTCGGCCTGGCGAAACGTGGAGCTTCCGCTGCTTTATCGAAGCGGGGACCACCGCCGCGAGCTCGCCATGCATGCGCTAGACCAGGTCGGCCTGCTCAACCGCGTCCACCACCGGCCGACGCAGCTCTCAGGCGGCCAGCAGCAGAGGGTCGCGATCGCCCGAGCGCTGGTCACCAACCCGGACCTCATCCTCGCCGACGAACCGACCGGCAACCTCGACACCGCGTCGAGTCGCGACGTGCTGGCCGTCCTCCGCGAGCTCAACCAGGAAGGACGGACCATCATCGTCATCACGCACGACCCCGAGGTGGCGCCGGTGGCCCGCCGCACCGTGAGCCTGCGCGACGGACGGCTGGTACCGGAGGTGGCGGCGTGAGCCTGCTGCACACAATCGAAACCGGCCTGCGCAGC
Organism: Candidatus Dormibacteraceae bacterium; assembly: GCA_041487825.1. Classification (GTDB taxonomy): domain Bacteria; phylum Chloroflexota; class Dormibacteria; order Dormibacterales; family Dormibacteraceae; genus Palsa-872. Next base: position 17,924 of record JBGPOC010000006.1, read on the forward strand.
CTGCTCGGCCACCGTCTTCGGTCCGTTCTCACGACCCTCGGGATCCTGTTCGGGGTGGCCGCGGTCATCTCCACGGTCGGGATCGGCCAGGCCTCATCCGACAGCGTCACCGCCCGCATCTCGTCGCTTGGTACCAACCTGCTCACGGTCTCGCCCGGGAGCACGTTCGCGGGTGGTGTTTTCGGCGGCGGCGGCAGCGCAAACACGTTGACAATGGCCGACGTCACGGGGCTCGAGGACCACCAGAACGCGCCGGACGTCGAGGCCGTCGCGCCCGTGTCGCAGGGCAGGGAATCGCTCGTGAGCGCGTCGAGCAACTGGAGCACCACCGTTTCGGGCAGCACGCCCGACTGGCTGATCACCAACTCCCGCAGCATGGCCGGCGGCACGTTCATAACTCCCGCCGACGTCAGCTCGCAGGCCCAGGTGATAGTGCTCGGACCGACGACGGCTTCCAACCTCGGGGCGGCCGTCGGAGACCTGATCACCGTCAAGCAGATCCCCTTCCAGGTGATCGGGATCCTCGCCAGCGCCGGCAGCCAGGGCTTCGGCAACCAGGACGACCTGGCCGTGGTCCCCATCACCACTGCGCAGGCCGAGCTCGTCGGCGGGGTGGGTTCCGTGCAGCGGATCCAGCTCAGCTCCACCAGCCAGGCCACGCTCGGCTCCGCCTACCTGGAGGCCAACCAGCTCCTCCTCCAGACCCATCACATCACGAATCCGTCGCTGGCCGACTACTCGATCACCAGCTCGACGCAGGTGCTGAGCACGGCGCAGGCGGTGACCCAGACCCTGACCATCCTGCTGGCCAGCGTGGCAGCCATCTCGCTCCTGGTGGGCGGGATCGGGGTGATGAACATCATGCTGGTGTCGGTCACCGAGAGGACCGCTGAGATCGGGCTGCGAAAGGCGCTGGGCGCGACGCCCGGCGACCTGTTCCGCCAGTTCGTGATCGAGGCCGGCGTGCTGACCGCGGCGGGCGGGCTGCTCGGGGTCGGAACCGGCCTGGCGGCGGGCTACATCGTCCCGCGCACAGCCAACATCGCGGTGACGATCACGCCGCTGCCCGTTGTCGTGGCGGTCGCCGTCGCGGTCGCCGTCGGCCTCGTCTTCGGGGTTTATCCAGCGCTGCGGGCGGCCCGGCTCGCGCCGATCGAGGCGCTTCGAGCGCAGTGAACCGGCTGATCACAAAGGTAGAGGAAGGACCATGAGACGTTCGATTCCATTCATCGCCGGCGCAGCAGTGTTTGTCCTGGCCGCATGCGGCAATTCTGCGAGCGCCAAGAGCTCGACCTCGCCAAGCCCGGGCTCTATAAACGCTTTCCGCAACGGCGCCTCCGGGCAGCTGGTGCAGATCAACGGACAGACGCTCATCGTGACGGGCCCGAACGGAGACACGACCGTTACGTTCACAACCACGACCACGTTCACCAAGACCTCGATCGCGACGCTGGCCGACGTCACAAAAGGGAGCTGCGTCCTCGCGACCGGGCAGAAAGACGCGGCCGGCAAATTGACCGCCACCATCGTGCTCATCTCGCCCAAGACGGCGACCGGGTGCGCCGCGCGCGCCTTCACTCCGCCGAGCTCGGCTCCGGGAGCCAGCCCACGACCCAGCTTCAGCCCGCGCCCTGACACGACTCCACGTCCGGGCGGAGCCAACGCCGCATTCGTGAGCGGCGAGGTCACCTCCGCAAGCGGACCTCTGGTCACGGTGCTGACACAGGCGAACGGCAACCAGACCATCACGGTGGCGTCGGCGGCCACAATCACCAAGAGCGCGGAGGTGTCGGCGTCAGCGCTGCAGAACGGCCAGTGCATCCGCGCGAACGGAACGCGAGACTCCGCAGGCGTCGTGCAGGCGATGTCGATCACGATCACGCCGGCCGGTCCATCGGGCACGTGCTCGACGGGGTTCGGCGGCAGGGGTGGCGGCGGATTCCCGGGCGGGGGCACTGCCGGAGGCTAGAGCGACGTCAGCTGCTCGTGCAACCAGTCCGCCATGAGCGGTCGGTACTTGTAGGCGATGTTGTTGCAGACGTGGTTGCCGTCCGGATAGAGGACCAGGGTGGCGTTGCCCGCCTCACGGGCGATCCGCTCCGCGTGCGACGGCGGAAACAGGCGGTCCTTGGCGCCATGGATGACGAGCATCGGCTGTGAGACCTCGCCGAGGATGCCCTCCAGGTTGAGCGTGTAGGCCTTGCTCCTCGCCTCGGCCTCGTCCGCCGACTTCGTGTAGAAGATGTAGCCCCCTTTGGTGAGCGGGTTGAGTGCGTCCCAGCACTCGCCGAGGTTGTAGGGGCCTGCGAGCCCGACCAGTGCACGGATTCGCTTCTCGTAGGCCGCCGCGCGCGGCCCGTAGATCGCGCCCATGCTGATCCCCATCAGGCCGACGCGGTCCTGGTCCACGCCCAGGTCGATGCCCGCGAGGTGATCGAGCAGCGGCGTGATGACCGTCTCCCAGTTGGGCCGGATGGCGAAGTTGACCGAGTTCTCGGACTGGCCCGGACCGTCGATCGTCAGCGTCGCCAGGCCGCGGCGGAGAAAGTCCTCCTCGATGGCGAACAGCTCCTCCTTGGACGAGTCGAGCCCGGGCACCAGCAGGACAAGTGGAGGCGGCCGGTGGGAGTCAGGCCGGCGCAGGTTGCCGGGGATGATGCCGGCC